>RFIF01000130.1 GCA_003695655.1 Cyanobacteria bacterium J069 | reverse complement strand
TCAATGATGCGATCGCACAAAGACCACTCTGCCCGCTCGACCGCTTCCATCACAACTCGACCGCTCCAGTCGGGACGAAACTGATAAATCAGCACCCGATCGGCCTGCAAAAACTGGCGCACCTCATCCACCGTGGTAGACAGCACCTCAGACGAGTCGAGCGACTGGCGAATGCGCTGGGCAATTTGGGCGATCAGTCGTTCGCGCTGGGTTTGCTGCTGGAGGCGAAGTTCGGCCTGCTTGCGCTCGGTGATGTCTTGCGTGGTGCCAAATAAACGGATGGTGCGCCCATTTTCAACAATCGCCTGACCCCGATTTTGCACATAGCGCAACGAGCCATCTTGTCGGATGATCCGCATTTCGTGATTGTAGGCGGTGCCCGTGGCGATCGCCTGCTTCACAAACTGCTCAAACGACGCCACATCTGCCGGATGGATCAGCCGCCGCAACGTGCGATAGCTGGGGGAGGGCTGAGACGGATCAAGCCCAAAGATCCGATAGACTTCTTCAGACCAGGCGACCGTCTGTGTCTGGATGTGGTAGTCCCAACTGCCGAGATGGGCAAGGCGCTGGGCATCAGACAGGTCGCGTTCGCGCTGGCGGAGGGCGATCGCCACTCGTTTGTATTCGGTGATGTCGGTGTTGGTAAAGATGCAGGCCTCGACCTGTCCCTGGGGGTTGGCTAACGGATAGAGCCGCGCCAGGGTGAGGCATTCGGTGCCGTCTTGGCAGCAAAAGGTCAGCTCGACATTGGCAAAGGATTGCCCCTCAAACACTTGCACCATCAGGCTCTGTACGGTTTGCCACAGGGCTGGAGTGGGTATCAGGCGATGCAGCGACTGTCCTAGCATGTCTTGCCCATATTGAAAGACGCGCTCGCAGGCGGGATTCCAGCTTTGGATAGTAGCGTCCCGGTTGACCCAAAAGATTGGGTTGGGTGAGTTTTCCACCATTTGGCGGTACTGGCTATGCGCTTCCAGGGCGATCGCCCCTGCCGATCTCACAGGCATGACGCCCAGCAGCACCCCGGCCGAGTCAATGACTGAAACATAGTCAAGTCCTGGCGGCTGGTTGGGCGGCTGGTTGGGCGGCTGGTTGGGCGGCTGGTTGGGCGGCTGGTTGATATATGGGAGCGAGTCGGACGTTTTCCACTCGGCTTCGGTGATGGTGGTGGGCGGCTGTCGCAAAAGGTCGGCAATCGCTACGGTTTGCAGGTCTATGCCCTGGGCGATCGCCCGCACCAGGTCTTGAGTTGTAAACAGACCCAGCAGCGTCGTTCCCTGCACCACTGCCACATAGCTCGACTGGGCCTGATGCATCAGGCGCACCGCATCGGCTGCTAACGTAGGTGCAGCCACGGTGATAGGTGGCAGCAGCGGTTGATTGCCAGCGGGCGGTGGGCAAGCAGCGAGCAACGGATTGACCTGATTTCTTGGAAGATCGTTTCTGAGCGGAACAGGAAGCTGATTTCTGATCGGCAAGCTTTCTGTCATGATTTGATAACTGTCCAGCGTAGCTGGCAGACTAGGAAAACCCCAACCTCAATTCCACAGAACCGAGAGCGCTGACTGGGAGGTGTCTCCGAGATTTCTCGATCTTTTCACAAGTCACAAGTTGTGGTTTAGCATTAGCTCCCGCTTAACCCAGCCCATGTGCTATCCAGATCCTGTTTGATCTAGCTCCGGCTCTATTTCAGACAATATGTCAGTTCTATATTCAGGCAGTCTTTTAGGCAATCTTTCAAACAATCTTTGATCCTAAGCTCCCATCATGACTGATTTTAGACAGCTCCCAGCCCTGTGGGAATTTGCAAGCCTCTAGGCAGGGCGCTGGAACTGACGCCCCGCCCCTGTACCAGCACGCCAAAGTTGCCCAGCCGCATCGGGTCGATGAGCGACTGGAGGCGATCGCGCCGTTGTAGCAGTTCTGTCAGGTTTACGTCGGCCCCTGGCTCTGGATAGGATAAGGCCGCCAGGCGATCGCCCAGCCCCAGCGCCATCAAAAACAACCCCTGGGGTACGAATCCCAGCGTGTCTAGCCCGCACTGCTCGCCCTGCCGCTCTAGCGCGGTGAAATCCACATGCGCTGTCAGGTCTTGTCGTCCGATGTGTCGGTATGGGTCGGAATGGTGGGCGTGCTGGTAGTAGCATTGGAGCGTGCCCGTGGTGCGGGTGGGGTTGTAGTAGCGGTGAGCGGGATAGCCGTAGTCGATGGTGATCACGTAGCCGCGATGCAGTCGATCTGCCACTGTTTGCATCCAGTCTAGCGCCGCTAGGTTGACCTCTGTGCGATAGCCGTCAGGATAGCGGTCAGATGGCAGATCCACGCCGACAAGCTGGAAATATTCAGCCAGTGCTGGCGTGGAGAGTTCGCCCAGCACTTCAGCAAACCGTGCCCCTAGCCCATCCGAGGTGGGGCTGGCTGCGAGGGTGACGTAGATTTCCTGGAGTTGCCCTTGGGCGATCGCCACCTGATGCACTGGCAGCGCATCCACCAATTCATTTGAGAAAAAGCAGCCCGTGATCGAATTGGGCGCAATGTCGTCCCAGCCACACCAGCGCACCTGACCTGAGTCGGCCAGGGGCTTTAGCCGTTGCTGCTGCTCTGCCCGCATCGCCGCCGAAATTTCGACAATGACGTATTCCACCGCCTCAAAGCAGTCGTAGTGCTGTCGATAGAGATAGCGCAACAGGTCTGCTGCCAAAATCCCCTGTCCTGCGCCCATTTCCACTAGCGTCAAGGGTTGTGGATAGCCCAATAGGGCCCACAGCTCAGCCAGTTGCTCTGCCAGCAGTTCGCCAAAATCTGCGCCCAGGTGTGGCGAGGTGTAAAAGTCGCCGGCTGCACCAATAGCTGGACTAGGCGTGGTGTAATAGCCGTGGTCAGGGTCGTAGAGGGCGATCGCCATAAACTCGGCAAAGGGGATGCGCCGCTGGGGATGGGCGGTGATGCGTTCAGTCAGGCGATCGCACAGTTGTCTGTTGCTGCTGTCAGGGTCAGATGAGACAGGACGCATAGATGACCAGATAGAGGACTCCTCAAGCCAGCGCCAGCATAAACTTTGAGCGACTAACGTCAGGGGGTTCTTTTAGGGGGTTCTTTTATAGTGCCCGCATTTCAAAGCTATCTCACCAGATAAATGCCAAGTCTCCCCAGGGCTTTGCAGCAGTTAAGCATCAATTTCTTCTATAAGTATTTTTATTTAAGTACTTTTATTTAAGTACTTTGATTAAGGGATTGAGGTATCAATTGCCCCTTGATCAATTTCCCCCTTCTATCGCCTCTTTCCATAGAGAGAGCATGAGCGAGGCATAGATATACAAATATGTAGTTTTATTGCAGCTTTTCCTTAAGTTATGTTAACCTGTGAATACAACCTAAAGGCAACCTAAAGAGGTCTTTGAGCTATGCAAACCCAAGAATCCAAGTTTGGTTTTACTCAGTTTGCGGAAACCTGGAATGGTCGTCTGGCGATGCTGGGTTTTGTGATCGGTCTGGCTACGGAATTGCTGACGGGTCAGGGCATCCTGTCCCAACTGGGCCTGATGTAGATAGAAGCGTCCAGGGTGCTGCCCTGGGCTGGATGGTTAGAGTGTGTGAAATGGCTCTAGCGTCTAAGTTGTTACGATATTTCACGTTTCATCCTTGATATCTCCTTCGTAACGAGTGCGGCCCTGGTCGCACTTTTTTTGTACTTTTTTTGCTATTTCTTTTAAGACCCTCTTAAAGGGCGGCGATCAAGGCGGCGATCAGGCGCAAACTGATGGATTCCCAACTTCATAACCCCTGAACCCTCATGTCTCTCTGGCTGGCATTGGCGATCGGCAACTCTCGGCTGCATTGGGCCGCATTTTCGGACGACAAACTGCTCCGCTCCTGGGATTCTGACTATTGGAGTGCCGAGGCGATCGCCCAATTTGCCACCAAACCTGCTGTCTTGCCCCTGCCGATATCTGCCGATTTCCCCTGGCAAGCTCCTGTGCCGCTGGCGATCGCCTCTGTTGTGCCGGAACAGACTCGCCTCTGGCAGTCCTATCCCGCTCATCGGCTGATCACCCTGGCAAACGTGCCCCTCACCAACACCTACGCGACTTTGGGCATCGATCGTGCCCTCGCCCTATGGGGCGCAATTTGCAGGCTGGGCGCGCCCGTGCTGGTAATCGACGCGGGAACGGCGCTGACGTTTACTGCGGCCAGCGAGGGCAATCAACTCTTAGGCGGCGCGATTCTGCCCGGTCTGCGGCTCCAGCAACAAGCCCTTGCCAAAGACACCGCCGCCCTGCCAGCAGTCGCCTTTTCGCCGGGGGAGCCAGAGGTTTTGCCGAGCCGTTGGGCCATCGACACCCCCACCGCCATCCGCAGCGGCATTTTGCATACGCTGCTGGCGGGCATTCAGGATTTTGCAACCGACTGGCTTTTACAGAACCCGAATGGGGCGATCGCCCTCACGGGTGGCGACGCGCCGCTGCTGCATCACGCCCTCCAGCAACGGAACCCAACCCTCGCTGCCCACATCCAGCTTGATCCAGCCCTAATTTTTCGCGGCATTCCTGCCCTGCAATATCCAAAAATCATGGAAAGCTAGAAAGGGCGATCGCTCTTCATTCGCTATGATCAAGCTGTGCCGTTACAAAAATTCATAAATTGTCGCGTAAGTCGGGTAAAGCATCGGGGCGATCGCCTAACCCCTAATCCCTAACCCCTAACCCCTAAATGCCCGTCACTCAAACTCTCCCCGTCACAACTCACACCTGGCAATGGCGCGGCTTTCCCATCCGCTACCAGCAAGCAGGCGAATCAGGCGCACCGATGCTGCTGGTGCATGGCTTTGGCGCATCCAGCGACCACTGGCGCAAAAACCTGCCCGTGCTTGCCGAAACCAACCGGGTCTACGCCATCGACCTGATCGGCTTTGGCTATTCCGCCAAGCCTGCGCCTGGAGAGGCGGTGCAATATACCTTTGAAACCTGGGGGCAGCAGTTGCTCGACTTTTGCCGCGAGGTGATTGGCGAACCCGCGTTTTTGGTGGGAAATTCTATCGGCTGCGTGGCGGCGCTTCAGGCGGCAGTGCTAGAGCCGGAGCGGGTGCGCGGCATCGCCATGCTCGACTGTTCGTTGCGAATGCTGCACGATCGCAAGCGGGCGACGCTGCCCTGGTATCGGCGGTTTGGCTCGGAATGGCTCCAGCAAGTGTTGACCAATCGGGCGATCGGGCAGTTTTTCTTTTCGCAAATTGCTAAACCCAAGACCGTCCGCAAGGTACTGCTGCAAGCCTACGGCCGCAAAGATGCCGTCACCGATGAGCTGGTGGATCTGTTGCTAAAGCCCGCCTTTGAACCCGGTGCGGCGGATGTGTTTCTCGCCTTTATCCGCTATTCGCAGGGGCCGCTGGCGGAAGATTTGCTGCCGCAGGTCACCTGTCCTGTGCTGGTGCTGTGGGGTACAGATGACCCGTGGGAGCCGATCGCCCTTGGTCGCGCTTTCTCAGACTATCCCTGCGTTCAGGAGTTCATTCCGCTAGAGGGGCTGGGACATTGCCCGCAGGACGAAGCGCCGGAGGTGGTGAATCCGATTTTACAGAAATGGGTATTGGAAGGGATGAAGGATGAATGGGTGATGGAGTGACGGGGTGATGGAGTGACGGGGTGGGGCGATCGCCACATTCTGGGATCTCTTCCTCTCCTCATCCGTCCCCAACACCCCAACACCCCAACACTCCCTAGAGCGGCACGATTTCGCTCAAAAACGAAACATGCGGGGCGATCGCCCCGGAAATTTGCCCGGTGATTTGGTGGGTGATCGGCAGGCTATCGACGGCCATGCCCGCGCACAGCAGCATCATATAGAAGATGGAGTACTTGAAGAGCGATCGCGCGGAGTCGTAGTCCATCGGGTTTTGCAGCAGCGCCCAAGCTTTTTTCAGGAAGATGGCAGCGAGTGCCAGAGCTGCAACGAGATAAACCGCACCCATCACGCCGAGGGGAAACACCAGCAGCAGCGTCACGGGAATCATGATCAGCGTGTAGATCCAGATTTGCTTGGCGGTGGCGACCTGTCCGGCGACCACGGGCAGCATCGGCACGCCGACTTTTTCGTAATCTTTTTGGATCATCATCGCTAGCGCCCAGAAATGGGGCGGCGTCCAGAAAAAGATGATGGCAAAAAACACCCAGGCGGCCCAGCTCAGTTCGCCCGTCACCGCGGCCCAGCCCACCAGCGGCGGAATTGCGCCTGCTGCGCCGCCGATAACGATGTTCTGTGTGCTGTGGCGCTTTAGCCAGTGGGTATAGACCAGGACATAGGTGACGATACCCGACATGGCGAGGCAGGCGCTCAGCAGGTTGGCAAACGTCGTCAACAGCGTGAAGGAGATCAGGGCGAGGGCGATCGCAAAAATCAGGGCATCTCGCGGCTGAATCCGTCCCGACGGCAGCGGCCGGTGGCGGGTGCGCTCCATGTCGTAGTCAATGTCGCGGTCGTAGAGGCAGTTGATGGTGTTGGCTGAAGCGGCGGCAAGCGTGCCACTCAGCAGCGTCACGATCGCCAGGAATGGATTAACCTCACCGTTTGCAGCGATCCACATGCTGCCAGCGGTGGTAATCAGCAGCAGGATGATGATGCGGGGTTTGGTGAGTTGCCAGTAGCTTTGAATGACTTGCCAAAAATTTTGATGATGACGAATGGTGTCTGTGCAAATCGTGTCTTGCATTAGCAGCGTCCTAAAAAAGCAGTGAGTCTAAACCGATCTGACCAGAGCAAAACAATATCGCGGGAAATGGAGTTGCCTTAGAAGGGAGGCGCAAAACCGGATGGTGACGCCCAGGCGACGAAAGAAATTGAGAGATTAAAGTTCAGAAGATGGCAAAAAATTGAACCGACAACCGTTGGCTAGATAACGACTAAACAGGCACCGCACCGGAGGCAGGCGGCTCGGCGGAGCCGGATAAATTGGATGAAGGCGTGAGGGGCGAGGGCTTGATTTCGGGGATGAGGCGATCGCGCCAGCCCAGGGCCGAAAAGCAGACCAGCGTTCCCAGCAGGCACGCGCCGATCATCTGGTGTGCCACCGTCAGCGGCTCCACTTGCAAATGCAGGCGATAGGTCGCCACGCCCAGCGCCACCTGCAACACCAGGAAGCCCAGCGCCAAATTAGCCAGTCGCCGCAGGCTGGGATGCAGCGCCGGAGTGCGCCACGCCAGCCCCACCAGCAGCAGCACTGACAGGCTAGCCGGAATCACCCCCAGCAGGTGTGTGTTCATCACCACGCAAAGCTGGGAGCCGCCCAGACATTGGTGCAGCGCCCAGCGCGACCCCACCAGCGCCCCCGACAGGCTCTGAACATAGACCAGCAGCGCCGCCACCAGGCTAAACCAGGGCAGCTTGCCCACCGTGCCCGTGCCCCAGTGCGGCAGCAGCGCCACGCCCATCACCAGCAGCGTGATGAAGAACGCCAGCGCCGTGCCCAGGTGTGCCGTCACAATGTCAAACCGCAGCAGTTGGGTAACGGTGAGTCCGCCGAGCAAGCCCTGGAACATCACCAAAAACAGCGCAAAGGCCGATGCCCAGGGCAGCCAGCCGGGAATTGAGCGGCGATACCACAGGCTCATGCCCACCAGCACCAGGGTCAACAGCCCAATCAGCGAAGCATCCAGCCGATGGAACCATTCCAAAAACACTTGCAAATTCATCTGCTGGGTGGGCACTAGCGTGCCATAGCAGAGGGGCCAGTCGGGGCAGGCCAGGCCAGCATTCATGACGCGGGTGGCGCTGCCGATCGCCATCAGAATCAGCGTGGCGATCGCCAGTTTCCACACCAGCCGCCGAATCCGCTGCACAGCGTAGGGATGCGGGACGGGCGATCGCCCTTTCCCAAATTCAGTTGATGCCACAGATAAAGCTGCATCTGCCATATTCATCCCTCCCGTAGTTCCAAGAAACCTGCACCACTAAGACGTGCCGGAAAAATACAAACCCTTTGGGTTTTGCCTTTACGCTGATGCATTTGTCCAGGGGTCACGCATAGGTACTACTTTAGAGACTGCTTTCAGGAATCGGCGGTAGCTTTAGGGATTTCTTTGGAATCAGCCCAGAAATCGGAACACCACCCAACCCCAGATGTCACAAAGACTACACTTCCCCTTTCCCGTATCTCCTCCTCACTCCAACACCCCAACACCCACCCCAAATCCGCTAGTCTGAAGAGACAACCCTTTACCCGCTGGGAGATTAACGCAAAATTCATGCTGGCAGACAAGCTGGAACAGTTGCGATCGCTCTTTGCCGAGATGGATCGGGCGCTGATTGCCTATTCGGGCGGCATTGACAGCACGCTGGTAGCCAAGGTGGCGCGGGATGTGTTGGGCGATCGCGCTCTGGCCATTACCGCCGAGTCGCCCTCGCTGCTGCCCGAAGACCTGGAAGACGCACGGGTGCAGGCGGCAGAAATCGGCATCGCCCATGAGGTGGTGCAAACCCACGAAATGGACAACCCCAACTACACCGCCAACCCGGTCAACCGCTGCTACTTCTGCAAGAGTGAGCTGCACGACACGCTAAAGCCCCTTGCCCTGGAACGTGGCTATCCCTACGTGGTAGACGGCGTGAATGCCGACGACTTGCAAGACTATCGCCCCGGCATTCAGGCGGCAAAAGAAAGAGGAGCGCGATCGCCCCTCGCCGAAGTCGGCATCACCAAGCTGGAAGTCCGCGAACTCTCTCGCCTGCTGGGACTGCCCTGGTGGGATAAACCTGCACAGCCCTGCCTCAGCTCTCGCTTTCCCTATGGCGAAGAAATCACCGTGGGCAAACTCCAGCGCGTCGGCCGCGCCGAACGCTATCTGCGCAAATTGGGGCTAAAAACCCTGCGCGTCCGCTCCGAAGGCGACACCGCCCGCATCGAACTCCCTGCCGCAGACATCAAAACCTTTATCGCCACCCTCGACCTGCCCACGCTGGTTGCCGAGTTCCAAAGCTACGGCTTTATCTACGTCACGCTGGATCTGGAAGGCTTCCACAGCGGCAAGCTAAATCAAGTGCTGGGCGTTGGGGCAGTGGGAGTGGGTGAGTGACGGAGTGACGGAGTGACGAGTGGTGGAGCGTCTATCTCTCTCAACACCCCAACACTCCAACACCTTCTGTTGCAACTCTTAACAAGTTCTACGCATTTCCGTTACTTCAGCCTGATAGACTGAAAGACACACAGCACAATGTGTTGAGCTGTTTAAGGGCTACCCTTGCTGACTGAACTATGGAGATCCACAAGATCCATTCAGCAAACGGCAGATCCTACGTTGCAGACTATTAAAAGACCGCATTATCCAATCTGATAAGACCTGGCAATGGTAGATTCCCTCAAGAAACCTGGCTTTGAAGAACTGCGTCCGGGCGTGAAAGCCCCGGCGAAAGAGACCATTCTCACCCCCCGTTTCTATACCACCGACTTCGACGAGATGGCCAAGATGGACATCTCGGTCAACGAAGATGAACTGAGGGCAATCCTGGAAGAGTTCCGCACGGACTACAACCGCCACCATTTTGTGCGGAGTGAGGTATTCAACCAGTCCTGGGATCACATCGATGGTGAAAGCCGCCAATTATTTGTGGAGTTTCTAGAGCGCTCCTGCACGGCGGAGTTTTCGGGCTTCCTGCTTTACAAAGAGCTGGGTCGTCGTCTGAAAAATACAAGCCCGCTGCTGGCAGAGTGCTTCACGCTGATGTCGCGGGACGAAGCTCGTCACGCAGGCTTTTTGAATAAGGCCCTGTCTGACTTCAATATGTCGCTGGATTTGGGCTTTTTGACCAAGAGCCGCAGCTACACCTTCTTCAAGCCCAAGTTTATTTTCTACGCCACCTATCTGTCGGAAAAGATTGGCTATTGGCGCTATATCAAGATCTTCCGCCATCTGGAAGCCCATCCCGAAAATCGCATCTACCCGATTTTCAGCTTCTTTGAGAACTGGTGTCAGGATGAGAACCGCCACGGCGATTTCTTTGACGCGATCATGAAGGCGCAGCCCAGTATTTTGAACGACTGGAAAGCGCGTCTGTGGTGCCGCTTCTTCCTGCTGTCGGTGTTTGCCACGATGTATCTCAACGACTTGCAGCGATCGGATTTCTATCGGGCCCTGGGTATCAATGCGCGGGATTATGACATCGAAGTGATCCGCGAAACAAACGCGACGGCGGGTCGCGTCTTCCCGCTGATCCTGGATGTCGATAATCCCAAGTTCTTCCGCCTGATGGACAAAGCCGCGGCCAGCTACCTGAAGATTGTGAATGCGCCTGCGTCTAGCGAGCCGAAGCCGCTGAAGACCCTGAAGCGCCTGCCTCACATTCTGTCGATTGGGGTGAAGATGGTGCAGCTTTATTTCATGAAGCCGATCGATACGGCCCGTCTTGAAGGCACGGTTCGCTAGGGTTTGATTCGCTTATTTCTCTAGGTTGCATGTGGGTTTCATTAACCCCTCAGCTAGCGGCTCTGCAAATGCGGAGCCGCTTTTTTATGAAAAGGGCTGTGGCCGGCCGCAGCATTTACGAGTCGCAATTGGAACTATCGGGAATTCAAAACAGAGATAGGGGACTCAAGGCTCCCCTTGTCTCACACTTGAGACAAGGGG
>RFIF01000011.1 GCA_003695655.1 Cyanobacteria bacterium J069 | reverse complement strand
GCCTTACTGCATTCGGTCGATGGTGCGGTACTGAATAGCTTCGGCGACATGAACCGTTTGCAGGGAGTCCTCCCCGGTCAGATCGGCGATCGTGCGGGCCACTTTGAGAATGCGATCGGTGGCGCGAGCCGACAGCCCTAGCTTGCGAATCGCCCCTTCCAGTAGTGCCTGCGTCGCCTCATCCATTTGACACCACTGGCGCAGGTGGCGGCTCTGCATTTCAGCATTGCAGCGCAGCCCTTCGCTCTGGAGCCGTTTTTGGGAGACGGCGCGGGCCTGCTGCACGCGCTGCCGCACGGTTTGAGAATCTTCGCCCTTGGGCTGCTGGATCATTTCCTCTGGCTTGAGTCGGTTGACGGCGACTTGCAAGTCGATCCGATCCATCAGCGGCCCCGACAGCTTGGCCCAATACTGCTCGCGCCCGCGGGGAGAACAGGTGCAAGCCTGCACTGTATCGCCAAAATAGCCGCAGGGGCAGGGGTTCGTGCTGGCAACCAGGGTGAACTGCGCCGGAAAAGCGACCGACTGCCGCGTGCGAGAAATGGTGACGCAGCCATCTTCTAGCGGCTGCCGCAGGAATTCAAGTACATCCCGTTTGAACTCCGTTAGCTCGTCCAAAAACAACACCCCTCTGTGGGCCAGCGAAATTTCGCCGGGGCGGGGAAAGCTGCCGCCGCCCACCAGCGACGGGCCTGAGGCGGAGTGGTGGGGGCTGCGGAAGGGGCGATCGCACACCAGGCTACCCCGCTCTTTTAGCAACCCCGCGACGGAATGAATCTGCGTGACTTCTAGCGCTTCCTCAAAGGACAGCGGTGGCAAGATGCCGGGCAGTCGGCGGGCCAGCATGGTTTTGCCACTGCCGGGTGGCCCGACAAATACAAGATTGTGCCCCCCGGCAGCCGCGATTTCCAGAGCGCGGCGAGCCTGGGCTTGCCCTTTTACGTCTTTCAGATCCAGCCCGGTGAAGGGCGATCGCGCTAGCTCTTGGGTGGCGTCTACTTGCAGTGGCTGGTAGCGGTCTGGATGGTTGAGAAAATCTGCGACTTCCGACAAATGCTGGAAGCCGTATACATCGAGTCCTTGCACCAGAGCGGCTTCGCAGGCATTGTCTGTCGGGACGATAATGCCGCGCATCCCCAGTTGCTTTGCCGTCGCGGCGATCGCCAGCACGCCCGCTACCGCCCGCAGCGACCCATCCAGTGACACCTCACCCAGTAAGATAAACTGCTCCAAAAGCTGCACATTGACCTGTTCCGACGCAGCCAGAATGCCCATGCTAATCGGCAGGTCAAAGCTGGGGCCTTCCTTGCGTAGGTCGGCAGGCGTCAGGTTGATGACCACGCGCCGCATCGGAAAGGCATAGCCCGCATTCTTGAGTGCGGCTTTTACCCGTTCCTTTGACTCCTGAACGGCGGTATCGGGCAGACCAACGACCACAATTGCAGGCAGCCCCCCGGCAATATCCACCTCTACGCCAACTTTCATCGCGTCGATGCCGACCAGCGAAGCGCTCCAAACTCTTGCTAGCATGATCTACCCTGATGTCTCCAGTTTTCAGAGTGCCCGAAACGCTAAGGCGGGGAACAGGGGTTGGCGGTTGGCGATCGCTTGGTCGCATCTGCGTTGCAGGGCTTAAATCCCATAGCACGGCTTAAATCTGTTGTGCTAGTCCCTGCCGAAACCCGTAGAATTTCACCAGTCCGCTGATCTGAAATTCTGAGATCTACATTCCGAGAGTCAACCCATGACTGAGCCAGCAGATACCTTATTTCTCAAAATTATTCGCCGCGAAATTCCTGCCGATATTGTGTATGAAGATGATTTGGCGATCGCCTTCAAAGACATCAACCCCCAGGCTCCCGTTCACCTCCTGGTGGTGCCCAAACAGCCGCTGCCGTCTCTAGCCGATGCGGTTTCCGAAGACCACCGTATCCTGGGACACCTGCTGATGACCGTGAAGCGCGTCGCGGAGCAGATGGGGCTAGACAAGGGTTATCGCGTGGTGATCAATACCAAAGCTGACGGCGGGCAAACCGTTGATCACCTGCACTTGCATCTGTTAGGTGGGCGCGCCATGACCTGGCCGCCCGGCTAGTTGATGCCATGCAGAGCGTCCTCTAGTCCTCACTGATGCGATCTTTGGCGGGGGGAGAGGACGCTTTTCGACGCCAGCAGGGAAGGGGGGGTTGAGGGATATGCCCCCAGGCGGTTGGTTTGCCGGTCGCTCTAGCAAGCCCAATCGCTTTAGCAAACCCAATAGAAAATCCACTTTCAGGCGATCGCCCCACCTCGTTGCTAAAGAAACCCCGTAACTCCCTTGCCGATTTGAGGATAAGCCTTAGAATCTAGAGGAAAAATCATTTCGCCTTTAGATCAGCGCTAATGAACACCGACAAACTCAGCTTTTTAGACGAAAACCAATCGGTTGCCTCGGTGGTTACCAAACTGCATGAATATTTCAAAAATTCTTATTCTCGCTACAAGGTGAAGCGCAGCCAGCTCCTGAGCCAGTTGGACGCGGCGACGGGTGAACAAGAGCAAGCGCTGCTGCAAGCCATTGAAAAGATCGATCAAGAGATGGCGCTGTTTGGCGTGCTGAATGATGCGCTGTCGATTGCTGACCGAGTGGTGAGTTCTAAGAGTATGTCCAGCGCCATGGGACTAGACAGCGAAATCTACCAAATCCACCACGAAACCGAGGCAGAGCAGCAAGCCGAGTGGAAGCTAGCAGAATATCGTATCGCCCAGCAGCGGCAGGCGCAGCAATAGGCGATCGCCCCTCTAGCCTGGGTCTGAGACGTTAATCTGATGCTCATCTGCCAGTGTGAATTTCACGCTAAGCTGCGATCGCCAACCTCAGCCCTATCCAGCACAAACACCCCATGGGATTGACACTTTACTTCCTGCGGCATGGGGAGACGCCCTATAGCCAGACCGGGCACTACTGCGGCGAACTCGACGCCGAGCTGACCCCCGCCGGTCATCAGATGGCAGCAGCCTTTGCCGCTGCCTATGCCAGCGTCCCCTGGGATGCGGTCTATGTCAGCCCGATGAAGCGCACGATCGCCACGGCTGAGCCACTTTGCACGGCGATCGGACTAGAGATGCAACTGCGCGACGGGCTAAAGGAAATTCGCTATGGCCAGTGGGAAGACCAGTCGCCAGAATTTGTGAAGCAGCACTATCTAGATGACTATATTCGCTGGATGACGGAACCCGCCTGGAACCCACCGACGGGTGGCGAAACGGCGGTAGAGATCTCCAGTCGCGCCTCGCTTGTGGTCGCAGAGATTGAAGAAAAATACCCCAACGGGACGGTGCTGCTGGTGTCGCATAAGGCGACGATTCGGATCTTGCTCTGCACGCTGCTGGGTATTGACCTAGGGCGCTATCGCGTGCGCCTCAATGCCTATGCCGGGTCAATCAGCGTCGTCAAATTTGGCGACCACGGGCCCATGCTCGATGTGCTGGGCGATCGCGCCTATATGGGCGACCTGCAATATCGCGAAGGCACGTAGTTAGGCATTAGAGGCTGGGGGCTGGGGTTAGGGAGGGGCAAGATTTTACGTAAGTGAGACGCCGGCGGCCAGTTTGGCCATGTGGCGAATAGGGTCATAGTCGCGATCGCTAACCAGGGCAAACCGCGCCAGCCCGCCGGCTGCAAGAATCGCCGCCCCTTCCGCATCATCGACCATTTGCACCAGCAGCGTCCGGAGGCGGGCGCGAATGCAAGAGTTTACGGCCGGAGACACCACCCAGGGCGGGCTGGGGCTGGGGCCAAGCGTGTCAATCGTCCGAATCTGGGTAGACAGCGCCGGGTCTTGTTGGAGTGCATGTTCCAGCACCGTGCTGTCGATTGCTGAGGCATCCACATCGCCGCTAAGCACCTGCTGAAGTGAGGTTTGATGCGCCCCTGACTCCACCACTCGCCCAAAAAAGCCGCTAGGTTTTTCGAGCATGGCCAGGTGATAGCGGGTCAGGATATAGCCAGAGTGCGATCGCGGCTCATTGTAAGCCCAGGCTGCGCCGCACAAATCCATAAACCGCTGAAAGGGGCTGTCGCGCCGCACCACCACATCCGAAAAATAGACCGGGCGATTTTGGTAGCGATCGCCCTGCATCACGGGCGCAACCAGCAGCTCGACCGGAGTATCTGTCTGGTCAGCCTTCCAAACGTAGGCTATTCCACAAAGCCAGCACACCTGAATTTTGCCCTGGTCAAACAGTTCCTCGCGGCGCTGCCAGGGAATCTGATCTACAAACTCAACCGGAAGCTCAAGCTTGCGGCTCACATAATCCGCAATGGCTGCCATCACGGGCAGCGTATTATTTGCCATGCAGGAGGTAAATCTTAAGGCGATCGCCTCAGATTCATCCGATTGATTTTCCATGCTTCCTACGGGTCAAGTTTTGCGGGCGATCGCCACAGGTCACAGCCACTGATCATCACCAATCAGCTTATGGCCAACCTAGCCAATCAGTAAAAAAGGACTGCAAAAAGACCAATTTACCAGAATCGTCACCCAAACCGCACACCTGCGCCCACATCAACCAAACATCCACTACAGCCACAGCTCCCATACGCCGACAGCAGCCGCTCGTTCAGCGACAGCCCCTGTTGCGATCGCCGTCGCCGCCCTGCCGATAGCCCAGCCGACTGAGCCGCTCGCGTCCCTGGCGGATTTAACTTGGCGTTGGCATAGGAGACGGTATGCCCCAAGTCGTTTAAGACTGCAATATCCAAAACCGTTGCCAGCTTGCGATTGCCCCGCTGGGCAAAGGGCGTCATCAAAGGCTCTCCTACCCCGCCAAAGGTGTAGTTACTGCGAATATGTTCTGAACTATCCAGCGGTAAAGCGCTGCCGCCATTCTGCGCCTTGGTGTTTGCCCCGCTAAAACCGCCGCTAGACTTTAGCCGACTAAAGGCGCGGCTGGTGCCAAACCCCAGCACATGGGCAATTTCATGCAGCGCGGTTGAAAAGAAATCCTGCTGGTTTTTGGGAATGTCGCTGGTGCTGTCAAGCGTACGGTCAAAATACCAGTCGGTGGTCGTGTCAAACGCCATCGAGCCAGCCCACGGCTGAAACGCATCGCCCTCATAGCGACTCTCGCCGACGAAATAGCCCGACGGCCCAGACAGCGCCAGAGTAGAGCCGCCCAGCTCCCGCGCCCCCACAAAAATCACCAAGTCGTCGATCGCCCGATTGGTCACAAATGTCCGCACCGTGCCGCCCGTCTGGGGATTACGGACGTTTGGCGTTTGCGTACCCACAGGCACATCTGGAAATTCACTCTGGATAATCGTAGACCACACCTCAGCTGCCGCCTCCAGCGCCGCCCGCCGCGCCCCGCCAAACCAGCCTCTCGTGTCAAAGCGGTAGTCGATCTCGATCTTGAAGCTGCTGGTTTTCAGCGGAGCCGCCGCCAGAGTGAGGCGATAGGTCGTCCGCTTATTGGGCTGGGGAAACACGCGGATGAAATAGGTGCCTGCGGTCAGCGTGTCCTGAATCACCTCCGGGCGCTTGTTCTTTCGGGCAGACTGGAGCAGCGTCTTGCCCTGATCATCCATCAGCTCGACGTTAGCGTTTGCCGTCAGCTCAGACAGATTGAGCGAAAACTGACTAGCCCGCTGTACCCGAAAGCGGTAGAAATCCAAATCTTTGCCGCCGACGGCATCGCGAAACGACTTGGGAGTGGCTGTCAGCCCGACTCGACGCGCATTTTTGAGCGTGTTTCCAGCGCGATCAGGAGGATTCATAGCTCGTTTAGCAAGAGTTTAGGGTTCGGGTGCGGGGTCAAAGGCATTTCATAAGGATGCATTAGAATGCATTTCATCGAATTAGCAGTGCTGATGCCCCCTCAATATCTAGCCAGCAGCTCTCATCTAGCCAGCAGCTCTCAGGCAGCGGCTCACACGCTCTGGTTTAAACTAATTCAGTTCGCCACTTCCGACATCTCGAAAATACGGCCGTCCCAGTCTTTGACCAAAAAGTTCAGCGGCTTGTCGCTGCGAATTTTGTATTGTGCGCCGCGACCCTGGATGCGTAGCAGCATTTGTTCCAGGCAGTCGTGGTCAAAGCAGACGTGGCGCTGGCGGTTTTTTTCGCCGAGGCTGGCTCCAGAAATGATGTGAAGCTGAGTCTTCTTGCGGAGCTGATACCAAAGTCCGTCGGGGTTGCTGAGGGCGGGGCTGGTGGAATAGCCTGTGGTGCCTGGTAGATATAGCGGGTCTAGCCCTGCCGCGCCGAGGGTTTGCTCGTAGTTGTAGTAATAGTGCAGGGGCACATCCGCTGCCGGCAAATCGAGCACCTCTTCGTAGAACCGCCGCGCTAGCTCCAGGTCGGACACCATGATGGTATAGACCTTGGGGGCGCTGGTGAGAAACATCCACATTGCCCCGGCGTAGGCGATTAGCAGCAGCACCATGACGCCCTGGGTTGAGAGCAGCCCATCCACTGGAATTGCCAGGAACAGGGAGAAGGGCTGGGTAAACAGCAGGGCAGTCGTCAGAGAGGTAGCCATGAGCATCGGCAGAGTGAGGCGCGGCAGGCGCTAGGGTTAAGTTGTCATTGTTTACTGACTCCAGTGTATCAAGAACATCTGAGTCATCAAGTGAGTGATCAAGTGAGTGATTAGGGGGCAGCCATTCCGGGGCAGACCTTGCCCAGTGGGCGGCGATTCCCGTAGGGATCGCTTCGCGAATCGCCCTCCCCGCTTCATTCCCCTACGCCGTTCTATACTCCAACGAGGGAAACGCCCAGGGCTTGCAAATCAACTGTGTCTACATTTTTAGAATAGTTATCGAGGGTGATAGATACGACTTTTCCATCGCTGTCATAGTCCAGAATCAGATCATCCGTGATGGCATCGGTAGACGCAACAGATTTGCTGGTTAGCTCAATGGCTAGGGTATCTGTATCCGGAAAGTATTGGATTCTCATCGGGGTTCTTCGCCTCGCTGCTGCCGTTTATAAAAATTTCGGTCAAAAAAAGCATTGTGGACTTTGCCATCTTCTAATGTGATAACTCGGAGCACACGACCTCCAGCGCTTTCAATATTTCCCCAGTAAGCAATCCGGTTATTAGGCTGCTCTTCAGTTTTAACAGGATCAGCAATCACAGCTTCTATCCACTCTTGCTGAATTTCAGGATGCTTTCGAGACGCAAATTCATCGAAATAGCGAGTGGTCTTAAGCATTGTCGTCTTTGCATTGTAAGTAAATGCTGTGTGCAGGTTGAGCAAGCTGTTATGGCAGGGGTTAGGGGTTACTGCTCCGCAACACTGCTGCAAAAAGAGGCAGGACTGAAGCCTTTACTAAGGTTGGCTTTGCGGCTTAATGGTTGCCCTAACCAGTCTGGCTAGCGCTATGTTTTCAGTGCGTCTGTCAAGTTTCCGAACAGTTCCTCTGCTGTCTGATCGGTCATATTGCTAAGATTCAGAGCTTGCGGCTTGTGACGAAACCTCAAGAATTATTGCAGGCGTTAGCGAGAAATGCGTGGAGCGCGATCGCCCAACCCCTTGCCTAGTAGACAGTGTGGCGATCGCCCGCTGACAAAATCCCGCGTTACTGAACGTGACAGCCTACACTCCCATTCCCCCAACCTCTGCGACAATCGAATATCGTAAACGGAGCCAGCCCCGCCCTCTCTACATCCGGGACTTGCTGCGGCTCCTGACCCCTGAAACCTGACCCCTGAAACCTGATCCCCAGACAAGCCTATGAAACTCGCCTATTGGATGTATGCCGGCCCCGCCCACATTGGCACACTGCGGGTCGCCACGTCCTTCAAGAACGTCCACGCCATTATGCATGCACCGCTAGGGGATGACTATTTCAACGTCATGCGATCGATGTTGGAACGGGAGCGAGACTTCACCCCCGTCACCACCAGCATTGTGGATCGCAATGTGCTGGCACGCGGCTCGCAAGAAAAAGTGGTGGACAACATCACGCGCAAAGATCAGGAAGAACACCCCGATTTGATCGTGCTGACGCCTACCTGCACGTCCAGCATTTTGCAGGAAGATTTGCAGAACTTTGTCGAGCGGGCGCAGATTGAGGCGAAAAGCGACGTGCTGCTGGCAGACGTAAACCATTACCGCGTGAATGAACTGCAAGCGGGCGATCGCACGCTGCATCAAATCGTAGAGTATTACGTCGAAAAGGCCCGCAAAAAAGGCGACCTGGCGACTCAGAAAACGGCACAGCCCTCGGTCAACATCATCGGCATTTCCACCCTCGGCTTCCACAACCAGCACGACTGCCGCGAGCTGAAAAAATTAATGGGCGATCTGGGCATTCAGGTCAACGCGGTGATTCCCGAAGGCGCATCGGTGCATGAGCTAAAGAACCTGCCCCGCGCCTGGTTTAACTTGGTTCCCTATCGCGAACTGGGGCGGATGACGGCCGAGTATTTGCAAGCTGAATTTGGCACGCCGTTTGTCGATATTGCGCCGATGGGCGTGGTGGAAACGGCCCGCTGCATCCGCAAGATTCAAGCCATCCTCAACGAGCAGGGCGCGCATGAAGACTACGAGTCTTTCATTCAAGACCAGACACTGTATGTCTCGCAAGCTGCCTGGTTCTCTCGCTCCATCGACTGTCAGAACCTGACTGGCAAAAAAGCCGTCGTGTTTGGCGACAACACCCACGCCGCCGCCTTGACCAAGATCCTCGCACGGGAAATGGGCATTCGTGTGGTGCTGGCAGGAACGTACTGCAAATACGATGCAGAATGGTTTCGCGAACAGGTGAGTGAATACTGCGATGATATTTTGATCAGCGACGACAACGGCGCAATTGGCGATGCGATCGCCCGCTTGGAACCTTCCGCTATCTTTGGCACCCAGATGGAGCGTCACGTCGGCAAGCGGCTGG
>RFIF01000010.1 GCA_003695655.1 Cyanobacteria bacterium J069 | reverse complement strand
GGATAAATTTGAGGAAATTAAAGGTTGCAGGAATCAGCGATATGCCGCTCAGAATAGATTTTGGATGTCAAGGCTTACCAATGCTCTAAAACCAGGCTATCTACTGCTTCAAAGTCTGCATCATCGGTCACGAGCACCCAGCCTTGCTCAATACATTGAGCGGCAATCCACACATCATTCATGGGAATCGGTCGCCCTTTGCGCTTGAGCTGAAGCCGAACTTGAGCATAGATATCAGCCGTTTCTCTCCCCAAGGGTACAACTACACAGGCGGAAATGAACTCTAAATAGCGGGGCAGGTTTTGGAGGGCGCGAGATGAATTTTTTGCTCCAAACAGGAGTTCTCCCGAAACCACGAGGGGCAGAATAATTTCTGGCTGCCTGAGAACCTGATTCACAATAGTTGGATCTCCATTCAGAAAACGAATGGCCACAGAGGTATCCAGCGCGATCTCACCACTCATGCTCATCGACCTGCCGACAGTCTGCCACGATGATTCGGTTTAGCTCTGCTGCCTCGGCATCGCTTAAGATACCTGCAAACTGTGCCAGCGGGTGAACGTCGCGGATCGCCTTAATTCGACGCAAGAAATCTAGCATCGTTTGCACCAGGTCATCTGGAGCTTGCTCTACTTCCTGAATTAGTTGGTCACGATCGCTCATCTTTTCAATTTCCTTCGGATTAATTTCCTTTGGGTCAACACGGCACCAGTCTGAAATCCTAGACTTATCCTTTCAATCACACTTGTATAACTAGTGTATCCACCTTATTAAAGCCAACGCCGCTCCTGCTCCGTGAAAGAACTGCTCGACGAACTCTGGAAACAACTGAAGCCACCCCGGACGTTTTCCTGGCAAACGCTAGTGCTGCTGAGCCTGTTTTCTTGGGCGCTGTCGATGTTGGTCGAAACGTTTATTTTGCAGGACTTGCTGTCACGGTTTGGCTGGCTGTTTTTGACAGTGGGCGTGGGCTGGGCGCTGTCGGGCAACAAGATCAACATTTTGGGGCTAGAAATCACCACAGGGCCGTGGATCACAGGGGCGCTGATTTGCGTGGTACTGTTTGCGGGCTGGGTGGGCGACTTGGGACGAGTGGCGTGGGTAAGCTGGCCTATTTTTGCGGCGATTTCGGCGGCGGTGCCCCACTTTTTTCCCCGGTTCACCTTCAGCATTCCCGACCCCAAGGTGCGCCAGGATTTGATCGTGCGGGCGGTGCTGGCGGGCACGATGAGCTGCTGGATTCAGTTTCATTTTGTGGTGCAAGACTGGCTGCGCGACTATCCCAGCCTGCTGGCGGATGATTTTCGCCGCAGTGCTTTTGTGGTGCGGCTGGATGAGCAGCAGGGCAACCCGGCGCTGAATCCACCCCGGGCGGTGCTGCTGCTGACGTTTGCGGAGGAGTATCTAAAGCGATCGCTCGAAGATCGCCCCTGGAGCGAAACTGAACGCTGGCTGATTGAGCTAGATCAGCGGATTCCTCAGTTACGAGAAGTCGTGGTGCAGCAGGCCAGGCGGACTGAGCAACGCACCCTTGCTGAAGATGCGCTGTGGCGGTTTAGCGGCGTTGTGCCCCCCGGCGACCCAGAATATACGCTGCGGCTGCGGGCAGTTTGGCTTGGCCCTACCAGCACCAACCGCCCCTACGCTATCGAAAGAGCCTGCCTGATTTCCCAGGTGACGCCTCCACCCGCAGCGGGTGCAGTAGTAGCCGGGGCAGCGGTGACACAGGTAACCTGCAACCCACCGCAGCGAGTGGCGTTGCCGTAAGATTTGCGGATCGAATTTGGGGATGAGTGGTACGCTGGCGAATGGTGGAGGCGGTGCCTCTGTTAGGGCGTGAGGGAGAGGAATAACGGTGAACCTGGGCCGCGTTTTTGTGATTGCCGTCAACGTGTTTCGCGAGGTAATTCGCGATCGCATCCTTTACTTACTGGGACTGTTTGCCATTGTCCTGGTGGCGATCGCCGCGCTGCTGCCCGAAGTGGCGGCGGGCACCGAGTCAAAGATGCTGCTAGACGTGGGCTTGGCCGCCATCAGCCTGACGGGGCTGGTCATTGCGATTTTTGTCGGCACGGGCCTGGTGAATAAAGAAATCGAGAAGCGGACGGTCTACGTACTCATTGCCAAGCCCGTCAGCAAGGCGGAATTTATCCTGGGCAAGCACCTGGGGCTAGCGGCAGTGTTGGCGGTGCTGGTGGCCGCGATGACGCTGATTTACCTGGCGGTGCTGAGTTTTTACCGGGTGCCGATACCGTTGGGCAGCCTGTTGCTGGCGGCCTTGTTCCAGTTTTTGGAGCTGTCGCTGATTACGGCGGTGGCGATTTTGTTTGGCGTGTTCACCAGTTCGCTGCTGGCGATTTTGCTGACGGTGGGTGTCTATCTGATGGGGCACTTTAGCCGCGATCTGGTCAGCCTGGGCACCCTCAGCGAAAATCCGGCGATTGAGCAGGTGACGCAGGGACTCTATCTGCTGCTGCCCGATCTGGCGCGGCTCAACTTGAAAAACGACGCCGTGTATGGCTTAGCAGCACTGCCGCCGGCTGCCGATCTGTGGGCTAATGCGGCCTACGGCGGGCTGTATACGGCGCTGCTGCTGGCGATCGCCACAGTCATCTTCTCACGGCGGCAGTTTTAAGAAAGTTTAAGAAAGACAGTCTTAAGGCAAGATGGAGGAACCGCATCCATGAATTGGTGGCAAAAGCTCAAGAGAAACTCGCTGGCGCGCTATGGGGCGCTGGTGCTGCTATTGCTTTACCTGGTGGCGATCGGGGCGGAGTTTTTTGCACCCTACGACCCCTACGTTTCGCAGACAGATGGGTCGCTGCTGCCGCCAACGCAGGTGTTTTGGCGATCGCCTTCGGGTCAGTTTCTCGGCCCCCATGTTTATCCGACGACTCAGGGCGCGGTGGATTTAGAGACGGGCGATCGCCAGCTTGCCCAAGACTTGAGTCAGCCGTCACCCGTGCGGCTGTTTGTGAAGGGCG
>RFIF01000129.1 GCA_003695655.1 Cyanobacteria bacterium J069 | reverse complement strand
CCCCTCAATGCACTATTGGCTGATGAAATCGGAACCGGACGTGTATGGCATTGCCGACCTGGAGCGCGATCGCCAGACGATTTGGGACGGTGTGCGAAATTACCAGGCGCGCAACTTTTTGCGGTCGATGGCGGTGGGCGATCGCGTGTTTTTCTACCATTCCAACACCACGCCGCCCGGAATTGTGGGGCTGATGCAGGTGTCGCAGGCAGATATAGTTGACCCGACTCAGTTTGACCCCAAGAGCAAGTATTACGATGCCAAATCGCCGGAAGACAATCCCCGCTGGCGCACGGTGCAGGTGGAGTTTGTGGAACAGTTTGCCAATTTGGTGACGCTGGATCAACTGCGACAGGCGTTTGCGCCGGAGGAACTGCTGTTGGTGCGTCCAGGTAATCGGCTATCGGTAATGCCCGTTGATGAACCTGTCGCTCAGAAGATTTTGAAACTGGCAAATGCAGGCTAGAGTCGGGTGGGATTGGGAGAGGGCAGAGGCATGGCGGCTCAAGCACTTTTGAGACTTTTGCGAAAGCGCAGGCAGAGTGTTTGCCTGGGGCTGCTGCTCTGGCTAGGGACACTGGCTCCGGCAGGGGCACAGGTCGAGGCGGCACAGGCAGAGGCGCTGGCAGGGGCACAGGTAGAGGCACGCCTGGACAAAATCAGCCGGACTGGAATTTTGGCGGCTGGCGTGCGGACCGATGCGGCTCCTGTGGGCGCTCTGGATGAATCTGGTGAACCCGTCGGCTATGCGGTTGACCTGTTGCGCTGGATGCAGGCGGATCTATCTCGCCGCCTGGGAAAATCGATTCAGCTTGAGCTGGTGCCGACAACCGCAGCAGAGCAGTTTGCCCAGGTGAGCCAGGGAGGACTGGATATCGCCTGCGGATCGAGCAGCATCACCCTCAGCCGCGAGTCGAAGGTAGATTTTTCGGTGGGCTATTTTGTGACGGGCACGCAATTTTTGCTGGCGCGCGGCCAGGGCTTGTCGTCCAATCGGATTCGGATTGGTGGCGTGGCAGGCACGACCAATGAAGCTTTGATCCGCAGCCGTTTGCCGCTGGCGCGAATTGTGCCTGTGAGCGATCGCCCCGCTGGTCTTATCCTCCTCCAGCAGGGCCGCATTGATGCGCTGGCCAGCGACGGTATTTTGCTAGAGGGACTGCGGCGATCGCTGCCCGACCCCGACGCTTACGAAGTCGTTCCCAGCCAGCCCTTTAGTCGCGAGGTCTACGGCTGCCTGTTGCCCAAGCAGGATCTGCCGTTTCGCACCCAGGTCAACCACAGCCTGATGCAGTTTATGGCGGGTGTGCTGTCGGGGGAGGCGGCGGCGACGCGGCTGTTTGACGCCTGGTTTGGCCCGCAGGGAGCGGTGCCAGTGGACGCTGACCCGACTCTGGCGCACTTTCAGCAAGTCGTGCAGCAGCGCGAGCAGCAGCCATAAAAAGCTCGGCGCAGAAAATCACTACGCCGAGCAATGAGTTGATTATTTTCCGAGGTTTCTTCTGAGGCTTGGGTTTATTGCAGCGGTTCAGAGGGATGGGCGATCGCCATCAGTGCTCGCTCTAGCGTCAGCATCGATTGCAGCATGGGCGTCTGATCCACCGAGTCATTCGCCAGCGTAAACAGCGGATTAGACAGGATGCCTGCCAGCGTCGTGAAAATCAGCGCCGTCACAATGCCCACCTGGAGCGGCCGCATTCCCGGCATCGCCCAGCGAATCGGCGGATAGTTTTTCACCGACTCAGACATTTCATCTGGCTCCTTCACCACCATCATCTTGACGACGCGGATGTAGTAGTAAATGGAGATGACGCTGGTGACCAATCCCACCAGCACTAGCCCGTAGGCTCCAGACTGCCAGCCCGCCCAAAATAAATAAATCTTGCCAAAGAAGCCCGCTAGCGGCGGAATGCCGCCCAGCGACAGCAGGCAAATACTCAGTGCCAGCGTCAGCAGCGGGTCTTTTTGGTACAAGCCGCTGTATTCCGTAATCTCGTCGGTGCCCGTCCGCAGCGCAAACAGGATGATGCAGGAAAACGCGCCCAGGTTCATAAACAGGTACACCAGCAGATAAAACACCATGCTGGAATAGCCCGCCTGGGTGCCCACGATCAGCCCGATCATCACAAAGCCCGCCTGACCGATGGAGGAGTAGGCCAATAGCCGCTTCATGCTGGTTTGCGCCAGGGCGACCACGTTACCCAGCACCATGCTCAAAATCGCCAGCGCCGTCAGCACAAACTGCCACTGCTCGGCAACGGCGGGAAATGCCGACACCAGCAAGCGAATTGCCAGAGCGAACCCCGCCGCCTTAGAACCCACCGACAGAAACGCCACCACGGGCGTCGGCGAGCCTTCATAGACATCCGGCGTCCACTGGTGAAACGGCACGGCGGCAATTTTGAACGCAATGCCCGCAATCACAAACACGAGGGCGATGACGATGCCGATGGAGTCTTCCAGTCCGGCAATGGAAATATTGGTGGCGATCGCCCCCAGCCGCGTCTCGCCGCCCGACAGCCCATAGAGCAGCGACGAGCCGTAGAGGAAAATTGCGGAACTGGCTGCGCCAATTAGCAGATACTTCAGCGCCGCCTCGTTCGAGCGGGGGTCGCGCTTCATGTAGCCCGTCAGCAGGTAAGACGAGATACTCAGCGTTTCCAGCGAGACAAACACCATCACCAGCTCGTCTGCGCCAGAGAGGAACATGCCGCCCAGCGTCGCCGTGAGCAAAATCACGATGAACTCTGCCAGCGCCGTGCCCGACTGATCGACATAGCGCACCGACATCAAAATCGTCAGCGCCGCTGACAGGGCGATAATGCCGCGAAATACAACGCTCAGCGAGTCGCCGCTAAAGCTGCCCAAAAACGCAAT
>RFIF01000128.1 GCA_003695655.1 Cyanobacteria bacterium J069 | reverse complement strand
TTTCTCGCCGTTGCTCAATGGTTAAGGCAGCATTTTTGTGGAGTTTCATCTGTCACACTAAAACTCTATATGCGTATGCTAACTTAATCTGTCATTACAGTTAGGGATTTGGGGGTGGGTGCTCAGTTCATCGAGCCGCGCTGTCTCTTGACGAAAGCGCTCCTCGCCTGTCTGGTTTTGGAAGCGTTTGATGATGCAGCGGTTGTTAGTAATCTGATGGGTATCAAGCCCGATGAAGGTGCGGCTCGACTCGCCATTGCCCAGGGGTTGGTAGGCTCGATAGCGATCGCCCAACAGCAGCCGCGCCCCACAGGTCTGGCAGAACCGATGGCTCTGAGGATTAGCGGGCTTGGGACAGCGGGGGTTGAGGCAATACATGGGGATGGATTAGGGCGGGAAGGGTCAACGGAGTGATGCAGCGCTGACGAAACATTTCTCCGTCTACCACATCAATACTTCAGCATATCCATGTACCCATACGCTTAGCCTCAGCCCCGGCTGGCTAGGAGCAGTTGGTCTTAAGGCGTCTTATGCGGTGTTATACCGTCTTGTGCATCTTACCTGTCCGTCTTACTTATGCGTCTTACTTGCTCACTTGTTCATCTTACTTGTGCGTTTTGTGCGTACTCGCAATCGACAGTTCTTTCAACTGCTTGTCCTCCACGGCCGAGGGCGCGTTGGTCATCAGGCAGCGAGCCTGCTGGGTTTTGGGGAAGGCGATCGCATCACGGATCGATTCTTCGCCCGCCAGCAGCATGGCCCAGCGGTCGATGCCGTAAGCGATGCCCCCATGCGGGGGCGTGCCATATTCAAACGCCTCCAGCAAAAAGCCAAACTTCTCGCGGGCTTCGTCAGGTGCAATACCGATCAGCTCAAACACCTGCTGCTGAAGATCCGGCTGATAAATCCGCAGACTGCCGCCCGCTACCTCAAAGCCGTTGTAAACCAGGTCGTAGGCCTGGGCGCGGGCCGTTTTCAGGTCGTCCAGATCGTCCGGGTGGGGCGCGGTGAAGGGATGGTGCAGCGGGTCGAGGCGCTTTTCGTCGGCGTTCCACTCAAACATGGGGAAATCGACAACCCACAGCAGGTTAATTTTGTCGGGGTCGATCAGCCCTAGCTCTTTGCCCACCACCTGCCGCAGGCGATCGAGCGTTTTGTTCACGGTGTCAGTGTCGCCCGCGCCAAACAGCAACAGGTGGCCCGGCTGTGCGCCCGTGCGCTCAAGGATTTCGGCTTTTTTCTCATCGGTGAGGTTGTCTTTGATTGCGCCGATGGTGTCGATCTCGCCGCCTTCGCGCACGCGGATGTAGGCCAAGCCTTTCGCGCCCACGGCGGTTGCCTCGTTAAACAGGTCGCCGCCGGGCTTGATGCGGACGTTGGAAATGGCGTCGTTGCCGCCGGGAATCGGCAGAATTTTCACAATGCCGCCCTTGCTCACCGCATCGGCGAACACCTTAAAGCCTATGTCTTGCACAACGTCCGACACGTCCACTAGCTCCAGCCCAAAGCGGGTGTCCGGTTTGTCGCTGCCGTAGCGGCCCATCGCTTCGGCGTAGGTGAGGCGCGGGAAAGGACGCGGAATCTCGACGCCCTTCAGGGTTTTGAACACCTGGCAGACCATTTCCTCATTTAGCGCCAGGATCTCGTCTTGCGACATGAAGCTCATCTCCATGTCTAGCTGGGTAAATTCGGGCTGGCGATCGGCGCGGAGGTCTTCATCGCGGAAGCAGCGGGCGATTTGATAGTAGCGATCGCACCCCGCCACCATCAGAATTTGCTTGAACAACTGCGGCGACTGCGGCAGCGCAAAAAATTCGCCCGGATTGACGCGGCTGGGCACCAGATAATCGCGTGCGCCCTCTGGTGTAGAACGAGTGAGAATTGGCGTTTCCACTTCCAGAAAGTCGCCCTCGTCTTCCAAAAAGCGGCGGAAGGTTTTGATCAGCTGATGGCGCAGGCGCAGATTGCTGCTCATGCGTTCGCGCCGCAGGTCGAGATAGCGATATTTCAGCCGCAGGTCTTCGCGCACGGGTTCTTGCTCGGCGGTGGAAACCTGGAACGGGAGCTGCTTGCGGACGACGCTGAGAATTTCGATCTGGTCGGCGTAGATTTCCACCTCGCCCGTATCCAGCTTGGGGTTCAGCGACTCTGGCGGGCGCTGGGTGACGCGGCCCGTCACTCTCACCACATATTCATTGCGCAGGCTCTCCGCCAGCTTGTAGGAATCCGGCGTGCGCTCCGGATCGCTGACGATCTGGGCGATGCCCGTGCGATCGCGCAAATCGACAAAAATCACGCCGCCATGATCTCGTCTGCGATCCACCCAGCCACACAGGGTAACGGTGTCTCCAACGTGGTTTGCTCGCAGGTGACCGCAGTAATGAGTACGCATGGAAATTTAAGGATGAGGGATGAAGGATAAGGGATGAATGGAGGCTGGGTAATTGTCAGGCGGGCTGCGGGAAATTATGCGGAACGCCGTGACTAAAACCTATTCATTATCCTGCATTGAGGCCGTAGTTGACGATGGTTTTGGGCGATCGCCTCCGTCCCTCAGACCCTCCTCCCAAACAGGCAGCAGGGAAACAGAACCAGGGTTTTAGCCCCTCTCCCGCGCTGGAAGAGGGGTTGGGGTAAGGGCTGCGTCAGTCTGCATCCCGCCAATAGCGCACCAAAATGCGAATCACCTCACCTTCCAGGGGCGAGGGCAGCGGCGGCGACCATTCTCCAGCGTCGGCAAAGCGGCAGACATGAAGCTGATGGACGATATGGTTCACACCCGGCAAGACGCCACAGAGCAAAATGCGAACAGGCTGCTGATTGGGCGCAACCGGAACAGGAACCCGAAGTAAATCGGGCACGGACTTTGGCGTTATCATGATGTCACCTGTGATAAGGTAAGCGATCGCACTTTCAGCCTCGAAAACTTGAGTGCGATCGCTTTTTGATGTTCTAAGCTATTAAAGGGCGCAATCGCGTCCCTTGTCAATACGCAAATGGGGCTGGTCAGGCTGCGAATCAAAGAATTTGCTGAAGAGAAGCGATGGACATTAAAAGAGCTGGCAAGTCGCTCTGATGTCCCTTACAGCACCATAAAAAGCTACGTTCGGCGCGATCGCATGGCGATGATCGACTACACCGCCGTTCTCAAAATTGCCCGCGCTTTTGAAATTCCGATCGAAGATTTGGTTGAGGTCTTGGAAGAGTAGGGCGATCGTAACCAAACCTACTTTTTGATCAAAAGTGTCAGAGGTAACTGTACTTCATACCGTTCTGTCATGTTGCTGTTCTTCCAAGGAGACTTTTCTGGTTTCTAATATGGGCTGAGAAATCTCTCTCCATTGAAGTGAATCATGTGATCAGGCTGATCAGCTACCCAAACTTCTGTTTCCCATGAAATTTCAGCAAGATATCGAGTCATTTCTCTTCGACTGGGGAAAGCAGTGACAAAGACTAGCCCTTTATGGCTTGACTGAAAAAGCTGCTTTAGCTCGTTGTGTCGCTTCAAATTAACTGGGCCATGACTGGTTACAGCTTCTATGAGTACAAGCCAATCTTGCTGTTTGTGATGTATCACAACATCAGGCATCTTCCCATGAGGATTTAATACAACCCCCATTTCTCGTAATTTTTGTGTTTCATTGATTATAAATTTATCACCAGCATCGCCAATATAGAGAACAACACCTCCCGGTGTAAATCTTGGACAGAAGCTTTCCAAGATGTCTTTGATTAGTACGTTTTGCCCACCTGCTGAGAGCTGAACAGCTTGACCATTGGGCAAAGTTATAGGAATCATTGGCATATTTCGACTCCTAGCTTGTAATAAGCTGGTAACTGAAACGGCATAATTGCTACGAGCTTCTTCCCACTGTTCAGAGCCATAAACTTGAAGAAGTGATAACGCCTGTTGATGAAGCTGATAACACCACTTAGGGCTAGTAATTGGTCGATCCGGTTTGTCTGGATTCTCAACAACTAGTCCCATCTGTATAAATTGATGCATGGTTTGCCGCCGCACAGTTTCCCGTGTATTCGGTGCATACTGTTTGCCGTAGTGATCACGAAACCAATCCATCATCTCAGTAATTCTGCGTCTTGGTGCAGTAGCTTGGCTCCAAGATTTATCAGGTTGAATATCTGCTAACGCAAGTAAGCAGAGTGCAGATCGTTCATTCTGCTGCTCTCTGGGAGCAGAGATAGCTTTGAGAATTGTGAGTGCTTCTTCAATTCGCTTGTTTGCTTGAACCGCAATTATCGCTTTGTCCATAATTGATAGAGCTTCGTGTACAACTTTATCGATCTCTTCTTGGTTTAGGTCATTGTCGCCAATTTGAAATCCTATTTGAATTAAGTCATCCTTACATGGATACTTAACCCTGCGCAGGTCAGTAGCATTAACCTGTGTATGTCCACTAAATTGTCGAAAATAGCTATCGAATAAAGTTGAATTAAGAAATGCTGCTAGCCCCTTAGCCAGATCAGGGGGCATTCCTCTTCCTTCACAATGGAAGTAGTTAAGATGGTTTTCGATGCCTAAAAATTTTGAATTAGTAGGAGGGCATACAGCAGCAACAATGCGACGTTTTTCCTCTTTGGATGAAAAGCGCTTGACCAGAACATACCATCCAGAATTAGTCAACCATTTCTTTGTATCCTGATTTTCCTCAATCGCAATAGGTTTACGGGGATGAACGGGAGGAAACACTAATTTCTTTTCTTTTATGGACTCTGGATAAAATAATGGAACGCTTCTACCACTCAAACAGCTTCTTAGAGCTGATTTCAGGCGAAAATCAACAACCGGGCCTGTCGAAACTTCTAAATCAATCTCATCCAGTGTGCAGGGCATTTTACTCATTTGGACTCTCAAAGAATCTTTGAGAGAATTTGTAATGATGTGAATAAAATTTTCGGAATCATTAGGTTCAATTACCTCCTCATAAGAGACACATCTTGATTCTAAAATTTCATCCGGTGCAATCCCAGAATTACTAGTTACTTTTACAGTGGCAGGTTCATTTTCAGACTTCAAGGCATGAAAAATAATGTTTTCTTGTAACACATCGTCTTCTGAGAATGTTGCCGATCTGCTCTCGAATACATGAATCTTCTCTAATTTCATATATTCCAGGAAGGCTCTCCGGAAAGGACGAAAATATGTGCCATTACAAAAACTTCTAGGTGTAATTGCAACCATTTCGCCATCATCTACAAGTTCCAATGCGGCGATCCAAACAAATGCACTGTAGAAGTTTGCAGTGTCAATCCCAATGCTTGAAAGGACTTTTCTTTCTACTGATTGGCTATGAATTTTCTTATAAGGTGGATTAAGAATCACATGAGTAAAGCCTGAAATCGCCTTCCTGAAAAGCGGTAAATTCATCTCACCATGGGCTTTTACAAAGTTTTCTTCTTGCAATGAATAATTTGCCTGAATTCCTTTGCTGTCTAGGGCAGCACAGCATTCTATGAGAGTTTGGTTTAATGAGGGCAAGAAGACTGGTTCAATTTCATAGGCTGTAATGCTACAACTACTAACTTGACCAGGGTTTGCCAGTAAGCGTTCTACTACAGCAGCAGTTAAAACCCCAACTCCAGCTCCAGGGTCTAGAAGGTGAATATGTCCAGACAGATTATTAAATTGCGTTGCCATAAAACGTGCAACGACTGCAGGTGTCAAAAACTGACCCAACTCACTACGTCGTTTCAGGTCTAATTTTGAGGAGTAGTATACTCTAGCAATATCAGCAGAATCAGTAAGGAACGTTGTCATGCGACCAGTTAAGTAACTTTGTAGAAAATCAAGTACAAGCAGCTTCAAGCGAAGAAATCAATTCTGCTGACAAGAAATGGGGCATAGGGCGATCGCCTCATCGTTTTCCGATTAGCCCTTAGCAATTTCCAAAAACGCGCTGAATGGTTGCTGTGTCTAAAATCGCCCATTAAAACCGTCCAATCAGACCGATCCTTAGAACCGATAGTCCACCGAAAAATAGAAGCCGCGATCTTGAGCGTTCTCCCCTTTATTTTCAAACTCGGTAATCGGAATGGCGAAATCGAGCCGCAGATTGAGCCGGGGTAGCGCTTCCCACAGCAGCCCCACGCCCGCCCCCAGCAAAAACGGACTATCGCCATCATCATCGCCATTTAGCCACACCGTCCCCGCATCCACAAACGGCGCAACCTGAAACACCGACTCGCCCGCCTCGTTGCGGCCCAGCGTGATGCGATCTTCCGCAGACAAGCGAAAGCCACTGTCGCCCAGCACCGCATTTTGGCGATAGCCCCGCAGCGACTGCCCACCGCCGATCGCCAACTGTTGCGAAGACGGCAGCGTATCCGCCGAAAGCTGCACATCCGCCTGCAAAATCAGCAGATTTCCCGGCTGCAAAATTTGCACCCGCTGCACCCGCCCCAGCCAGTAGAAAAACAAACTGTCGCGATCGCCGCCCACGTCCGCATCCAGCAGCCCCACGCCCACATTCAGCAGCGATTGCAGCGCCCAGGCTCCCGACGCATCGCGCCGCACCAAGTCTTGCCC
>RFIF01000127.1 GCA_003695655.1 Cyanobacteria bacterium J069 | reverse complement strand
GGGTAGAGTGGCAATATGGGCAGCCCAGGTTTCGAGGGCGGGGGTGGCGGAGCCGAGGATGAGCGGGCAGTTTGCCTGCTGGGCGCGCCACTGGGCGACGGTGCGGGCGTGATAACAGGGAGCAGGCTGGTCTTGTTTGAAGGTGCTGTCGTGCTCTTCGTCGAGGATGATCAGCGCCAGATGGGGCAGCGGTGCGAAGACGGCGGAGCGGGTGCCGACGACGATTTGCGGGCTGCCGCTGAGCATTTGCCGCCAGGTGTCGTAGCGTTCGCCGTCCGACAGGGCGCTATGGTAGACCCGCACCGCGTCGCCAAACCGCGCCCGCAGCCGGTCAGTGAGTTGGGGTGTCAGCCCAATTTCGGGCACCAGCACCAGCGCCGACTGACCCCGCGCCAGGATGGGAGCGATCGCCTGTGCGTAGACTTCCGTTTTGCCCGACCCCGTGACCCCGTGCAACAGGACGGACTGGAAGGTTTGGAGCGTGGCGATCGCCTCTAGGGCCGCCGCCTGATCGGTCGTCAAGTCTTTGGGGCGATCGGCGATAATATCCGCTCCCGCTTCCGATCGAAGCACTTCTCGCGGCTGCACCACCACCCAGCCTTTTTGCACCAGCCCCTTCACCACCGACGAGCTAACCTGACACCGTTGCAGCAGGTCTTGCAGCCACAGCTCGCCGCCACCCCGCTTCAGCACCTCCAGCACCTCATGCTGACGCGGACTTAAATCATCAACTCCGCTGGGATGCACCAGCGTCACGGCCTGCCGCAACTTGGGACGCACAGGCGCAGGCGGCTCCAGGTAGCTTTCCACCCAGCCCCGCGCCAATAGCTCCTGCAATCCTGCTCGCGCCCCCTTGACCTGACGCTGCAAAAACTGCCAGGTATAGTCCCCTGTTTTTTGCACCTGGAGCTTTTCTAAAAGCTGCTGAGCCGCCGGATGAAAGCAATTAGGGGCATCGGGTAAGGCTGCCCGATGCAGCCGAATGCGACGCTGCGATCGCCCCAATAGCCCCGGCGGCAGGGCCGTCCGCACCACCTGAATCAGCGGCGTGCAGTAATACTGTGCAACCTGTTGCAGCAGATCCCAATAGCCCGGCGGAAAAAAACTGCGGCAGACGACTTCTTCTACCAGGCGCATCGCCGATGGTTCGAGGTCAGGGGGGCGCTGAGTCAGCGTGCGAATGGCGATCGCTCCCAACTGCCGCCCGCCAAACGGCACGCTCAAAATATCCCCCGGCGCGATCGCCGCTCCAGTTGGCACTCGATAGGTGTAGAGATCCTGCGCACCAGGACAATCCACCAGCGCCTCTACCCAACCCGCTGGCTCTGGGTCGGCGCGGTACGGCGCAGTCGTTTCAGCCAGCGCTGCGTTCAACAACACCGCATCGGGCGAATTGAGGGTGTCTACACGCGACGGAAACATGGGCGACGGAGGGCGACAGGCTAAAGATGGAAGTTTTGGAGCGGACTGGGCAGCCCGTTAGGATTCGAGGGCGATTGCGGATGGCGATGCAACGGCGATGCAACGGCAATTCAACGGGGACAGATCGACCCAGATCGCTACTCTCCTCACTATAGACCTTCTCTCGGCACGGTCTGAGGCGTGGCTGAAAACCAAAGAATTTGAGCCTTTGTGCCAGGGCGGCGATCAAAATTTGGGTTTATGAGTCTTGAAATTCTGGAATTTTCGGGGATAAACCGGAAAATACTGGATAAAAATAGGGTTTAGATCAACCTGGATCGATCTAGATCGATCCAGGTTGATCTAGATCGATCTAGATCAGTTTTAAACCGACGACATCTATGATCGACTCGATTTGTAACAAAGTAGCAAGGCGATCGCGCGTCAGGTTTTAGTCAATGATTTGGGATAAAATTTGCATCCTCAGGGGCTAATGATCAGTCCAAAAATTGCTCAAACGATCGCCCGGTAAGGTTTGGCGATCGCCAACGGTTCATCCTTATTTGAGACAACTGAAACTAAAAGCGTCTTTGAGTTAGCTTCGGGTGGACAAGTTTTAGCAGGAATGTTAAAAATATCTTGCAATTTGCCAGGTATTTAGTATATAAACCTGGACAAATCCCATGTTTTAGATCAACATTGTCGAAATGATCTCACCCAATTTTTCGATCGGTCGATCTAAAGACTGGGAAGCTGGTTCTCTAACGATTCGCTTTCAGGGTCATTTTTCAATCGAGCGCTGAGCAGGCTAGTTAAATATTTCGCGATCCATTCATCTTGCTGGGGTGCTGATTCAGGAGAATGATCAACCTGCCAATCGAGCCTGCGGCAACTTGAACAAACACTCGATTGAATGCCTCAGAATGTTCGGATGCGCCCTTTTTCCTCAGGTGAGGGCAGTTGTTAGTCCGGGTTTCATTCAGGCTCTGCCAGAAAAGCGAAGCCCCATTTAGAACTCAAGTCCAAAAATCCGCCCGACAAACCAAGTAGTTAGGATGACTCTCCTTATGGCAGCGCTATTCGACCACAATTCTGAGCAGACGATTGAAGATGTCGCGACTGGTTCTTCCCGATTGATGCAGTTGGAAACCTGCCTAGAAAGTGGTGGGTTTAGTCCCGTAGAGATCTATGTGCCTGCTCGAGGACTGCGGGTGCGCGATCGCCATGAGGAAGATCAATCCAGCAATTTTCCGGTTGGTTTTTCACGACAGAAAATGATGGACAGCTCCGAGGGAGAATCTCTGTCTAAGCTATTGGAGGTTGCCATCCAAGATGAGGTGCCGTCTGCCCCTCAAGCGACTGATCCGGACATGGCTTCCGAGACTGATTTAGACTCAGAGCTGCTGGGTGAATTTTCTGATGTTGAAGCTTCAGAAGATGACGCGGTGGATGATCTGTCGGCCGATGATGACGATGCATTTGAGCCAGATGTGGATCGCGAGTTTGATGAGGAATTAACGGCTGCCTATGCGCCGGGCTATCGCAAGACCAATTCGGATGATGCTGTCGGCGCTTTCTTTAAGGAGATGGCCCGTTATCCGCTGCTCAAGCCGGGTGAAGAGATTGAGCTGGCCCGCCAGGTAAAGTTTTTGGCAGAGGTTGAGGCGGTGCGCGATCGCCTTAAGACCACGCTCCAGCGATCGCCCTCCAAAGCTGAAGTAGCCCAAGAGTTTGGGCTGAGCGATCGCCAGCTTGACCACCGAATGCACCGCAGCCGCACTGCCAAGCGCAAAATGATTCGCTCGAATTTGCGGCTGGTTGTCTCGATTGCCAAGCGCTATCTAAATCGCGGTGTGCCATTCCTGGATCTCATTCAAGAAGGTGCACTGGGGCTAAACCGCGCTACCGAAAAGTTTGATCCTGACAAGGGCTACAAGTTTTCTACCTACGCCTACTGGTGGATTCGTCAGGGCATCACCCGCACAATTGCCAACGACGCCCGCACGATTCGGCTGCCAATCCACATTGTTGAAAAGCTGAATAAGCTGAAAAAAGCCCACCGCGAGCTGCGCCGTGACCTCAACCGCAACCCCACGGAGGTAGAACTCGCCGCTGCTCTAGATATCCCCGTCGATCAGCTCCGCAATCTGCAACAGGTGCGACGGCGATCGCTCTCGCTCAACCACCGCGTTGGCAAGGGCGAAGACACCGAGCTAATGGAACTGCTGGAAGACAGCAGTACCCAGTCGCCCGAAGCCAAAATGAATGAGTCGATGCTGCGCCACGAAATTTATACCGTGCTGGCCGACGTGCTCACCGAACGCGAAAAAGACATTATCTCCCTGCGCTATGGGCTGCTGACTGGCGAAACCCACACTCTGGAAGAAGTGGGCGTGTTGTTTGACCTGTCCCGTGAGCGCGTCCGCCAGATCCAGACCAAGGCTATGCGCAAGCTGCGGCGGCCTCAGGTGGCGGCGCGGCTGAAGGGGTGGTTGCGGTAAGGGAGTGAGGGAGTGAGGGAATGTTGCAGAGGGATGATGAGATGATGGGAGAGGGAGACAGGGAGGCAGGGAGAGAAGTGAGCGGGAGCAGTGCTCTGATTATCCGGTCATGTCGCCCTAACCCTCCGTCACCCCAGCCCCCAACCCTCCGCCACTCCAACCAACCCTCCTGAATGCTTACCCTCCGCCTCGCCACGTCTGCCGATGCACCTGCTGTGTTTGAGCTAATTCGAGCGCTGGCAGACTATGAAAATTTGACCCATGAAGTCGTGGGCAGCGCAGAACTGCTGGCAGAGCATTTGGGGGGCGTTGGCTTAGGCCCTGCGGAGCAGCATCGCCCTCTGGTTGAGGCGCTGCTGGCAGAGGTCGATCAGCAGATCATTGGGTTTGCGCTGTTTTTCGGCAACTATTCCACCTTTTTGACCCAGCCTGGAATTTATCTGGAAGATCTGTTTGTGCAGCCAGCCTATCGAGGACAGGGCATCGGCAGGGCGCTGCTGTCGGCTCTGGCAAAGCTGGCGCTGGAGCGAAACTGTGGGCGGCTGGAGTGGAATGTGCTCGACTGGAACGAACCTGCGATCGCTTTTTATGAGCGGATAGGAGCCAGGATTCTGCCTGACTGGCGTACCTGCCGGGTAACGGGCGCGGCGATCGCTCACCTGGCAAACCAAACCCAGCCCCTCTAGACGCATCCCCCGTTTCGACGCATCATCTTGATTACAGGTGCTGAATGGGCAAAGACTAAATTAGCAAGGGTTGATCAGGATCAACCAGCGCCCAGCAACATGACCAACACTAGGGATTCACTACAGAAGTGATTCCCTACAAAAGGCACTACAAAAGCTACTACAAAAGGATTTGAAACATGGCACAAACTATTTGGGTCAACGAGCAAATCGACCCCTCCGGCCTCATCTATAGCTGCATTGCCTGCTGCGACCAGACCCAGGCCCAAGCCTGCCACGACTCATTTCAAAGCAACCTCACGCCCGAACAAAGAGCCTCCGGGTGGGTCGCCCGTCTGCGTACGGTGGCTTCCTGGGAAGAAGTCCCGGTCAACTCCCTCAAGCTGGACTAACGTCACCAGTTTCCAGTTTTAGCTTCGTCTTAGCTTCTTCGTATTAGCTTCTATACCGTCTCGCTAGTCTCGAGAGTCATTGGCAGATCGCACAATCCAGTAGCTAATCGCTAGCGCAAAAATCGCCGCACCCAGACCAATCAGGTCTAGCCCGCCCGCCTGCTTTGAGTCAAAGATGATGATCTTTCGCGCAACGGCGGTCAGCGAAGTCACAATCACCAGCTCTAGCTGCACCCGCGCCGTCTGCTTTTCCAAATAGGCGGTGATATTTTCCAGCACCTCCAGGGCGATCAGCACGTTGAGGAACAGCCCAAAAATCTCGATCAGCGTGGTGGTAAAGAATCCATAGGGCGGATTCGATAGCTCCATCATCAGAAACCGACCCAAATCGGCGATCGCCACGATCAGCACCAGAATCATTGCTAGCGAGAGAAGTTTGGCAATCAGCACTTCAAAGTTCTTCAGAAAGCTCAAAAAGCTTTCATCACTGAGGCTGCTGGCGGTTCGTCGTGTGAGCGATCGCAAGAAATTTCGGGGAAGTGCCATAACAGGTGCAGGATAAAACGCTGGGAAACACTGGGAAACAACAGTGAACTAGGAACTAGAGGGGTGAACCAGAGGCGGAAGCATCCAAAAGCTCCAATATCAGCCGTTGTTTCCAAATCAAAGCGTCCAAATCAAAGCGTCCAAATCAAAGCGTCCAAATCAAAATTTGGAACTGAATTCTCAACCTAGGGCCGCACCTCCAGGAACTGTCCGGGTTGCAGCAAGCGCCTGGGCAAGGCGGACTGAGGGACAAGTATCCCAAAATTGTAAAGATTTTGTTACAAGCCGCAAAACCGCGTCATCATATTGGATGGACTTGCAAAGGAATTGAGCAAACCCTAACAGGATGACCTTACTTCACTGGCAAAAGTCTGGATTTCGTTACAAAATAGGTGCAAATGTTTACTTAACTTAATAATCTTGAGCTATGCTGGTTCAGTAAGCATAAATTCTTAGCAAGTTCCATATCGCCCTCATAATATCAGCTTGGTCTGTCGAGGAGAAGATTGCTGGGGCCCTGCAAAATTTCAATCTACTGGCTCCCCCAAACTGACTCACCGAAATTTACCCAATCCTGGGCAACTCGTTACTGAGACTGTCTTTGCCTCTTGCGTGCCCTCTCACCTCAGATGCGGTGCACTGCTGCGCCGACCAAGCGCAGACTGTCCCTGATTGTCCACTGAATTTTTATATCCTTTTGCAGTCTGAAAATTTTCTCAAACCGCAGTCTTTGGGTAAGCGCCCATGATGAGTACTCAATTTCCTTGGCTGACCGCTCTGATCCTGTTTCCGCTGGTCGCTTCCTTGCCGATTCCGCTACTGCCCAACAAGTACGGCAAGACGATTCGCTGGTACTCCCTCAGTGCGGGGTTGGTCGAGTTTTCGCTGATGATTTACGCCTTCTGGAAACACTTCGACCTCCAGAACTCGTCCTATCAACTGGTTGAAGACTATAACTGGATTCCGCAAATTGGGCTGCACTGGTCGCTGGCAGTTGATGGGCTATCGATGCCGCTAGTATTGCTGTCGGGCTTGGTGACTACGCTGGCGATCCTTGCCTCCTGGCAAATTAAAGACAAGCCCCGCCTGTTCTATGTCTTGATGCTGGTGATGTATAGCGCCCAGATTGGCGTGTTTACGGCTCAAGATGCGCTGCTCTTCTTTTTCATGTGGGAACTGGAGCTAGTGCCGGTGTATCTGCTGATTGCCAACTGGGGCGGTCAGCGCCGCATGTACGCCGCTACCAAATTCATTCTTTACACGGCGGCTGGCTCAGTTTTTATCCTGGTTGCAGCGCTGGCGATGGCTTTCTACGGCGACAATGTAACCTTCAACCTGACAGAGCTGGGTTTGAAGGACTACTCGCTGACCTTTGAGCTGCTGATGTATGGCGCGTTGCTGGTGGCCTTCGGCATGAAGCTACCTATTTTCCCGCTGCACACTTGGCTGCCGGATGCCCACAGCGAAGCGCCTGCGCCAGTGTCGATGGTGCTGGCGGGCGTGCTGCTGAAGATGGCAGGTTACGCCCTCATCCGGTTCAACATTGAGATGCTGCCTAACGCCCATGCCTACTTTGCACCCGTCTTGGCCGTGCTGGGCGTAGTCAATATTATCTACGCTTCGCTGACCGCCTTTGCTCAGAACAATTTGAAGCGGCGGATGGCCTACTCCTCGATCGCCCATATGGGGTTTGTGCTGATTGGGATCGCCGCCTTTACCGACTTGGGCATGAGCGGTGCCTTGCTGCAAATGGTGTCGCATGGGCTGATTGCGGCGGCGTTGTTCTTCCTATCGGGGGTTACCTACGAGCGCACTCACACGCTGATGATGGACAAGCTGGGCGGCATGGCCAAGCAAATGCCAACCACGTTTGCGCTGTTCACGGCGGGTTCGATGGCATCGCTGGCACTGCCTGGGATGAGCGGCTTTGTGGGTGAGTTGACGATTTTCCTGGGATTTTCCAGCAGCGACGCCTACAGCCCTGCCTTCAAAGCGGCGATCGTGCTGCTGGCGGCGGTGGGCGTGATTCTGTCGCCGATTTATCTACTGTCGATGCTGCGTACGGTGTTTTATGGGACGGAAAGCAAAGAATTGGCTGGCGTGACGCTGCTGGATGCGAAGCCCAGAGAGGCTTTCATTGCGCTGTGCCTGCTGGTGCCGATTATCGGCATTGGGGTATATCCCAAGCTGGCGACCCAGACCTACGACGCCAAGACCGTTGCGGTGGCCTCGCAGGCGCGACAAGTGCTGCCGATGGTGGCGCAGCAGCCCTGGCTCGATTTGCAGGTGCCTTTTTCTGCGCCCATGATTTTGGGCACCGAAACCAAAGATTTGGCTACGGTTGGGAAGTAGCCAGCGAGTTTCACCCAGGGGCGATCGCTCTTGGGTGAATGCGATCGAAGCGAATGGTTGGGAGGGACATAGTTCCCTCCTTTTTTGTTCCCTCCTTTTTTTGGAACCTTGCTCACACAAGGACGGCTTAACCAGTTGATAATGATTCAGTCGGGGTTCCTTAACCAGCAGGGCTGGGGTGTTCGGGTATCCTGGCAAAGGAGCAGGCAATGGTTGTTTCTTTACCTGAAGACGGTTGAGCTATGGCAGCGCTAATTGATTTGGTGATGAAAGGCGGGCCCGTGATGATCCCGATTGTGGGGTTCTCCGTGGCAACGGTTGCCTGTGCGCTGGAGCGAGCCTGGTACTGGTATCGACTCTTAACGCAGGAAAACCGAGTAGTGCAAGACGTGTTGGAGTTTGCTCGCTATAACCTGCCGGAGGCTGAGGCGATCGCCGAACAGTCTCAAGACATCCCCATTGGGCGCTTTTTGCTGGCTCCGCTGCGGCTGCGGCAGCCCTCTCCTGAAACCTTCCGGCTGGCGATGGAGGCGGCGGGCGATCGCGAGTTTGCCGAAATGCGCAAGGGCGACAAGCTGCTAGAAACGACGATTGCGGTTTCGCCGCTGCTGGGGCTGCTGGGTACGGTAACGGGTCTGATCAACACGTTTAATAACCTGAACATTGGCGGTGGTGGCGGCGAGGGCACGTCTGCTCAGGCCACCAGAGCGGCAGCGGGGATTGGCGAGGCGCTGATTACCACGGCGGCAGGCATGATCGTGGCGATTATGGCGCTGCTGATTTTCCGCATGTTGGTGTCGTTGCAGGCTCGGCAAATGGACTATTTTTCGGCGGCGGGCAGCGAGCTAGAGCTGATCTATCGCCAGTTTTGGGATGAATCGGAGGTGGACGATGAGGCAGATGTAGACGCGATCGCCCCATCGGGCAGCTTAAATCCAGTTAGTGTCGATCGGCGTTAACCCCTTCAGCAGCCCAATCAGCAGCCCCGTTAGCAGCCCAAGCAGCAGCCCCGTTAGCGAGATTCATCATGCGGTTTAGAAACCAGGTGCAGCGTTCCGCCTCGCCGCCCATCAACCTGACGCCAATGCTCAACGTGATGATGGGCATTCTGGCATTTTTCGTCATGATTACGATGCTGTTGACGGAAGAGCGGGGTGTTTCGGTGATTTTGCCGCCCGCCGCAGATACGCCGCCGCCTACCAGCCCAGAGGAGCCGCCAGAGCCGCTGCTGGTGACGCTCAATGCGCAGGGACAACTGCTGATCGAGGATGAACCCGTCTCTGCGACTCAGTGGCAAAGCCCGGTGCAAACTTATCTCAGAGCGAATCCGCAGGGCTTTGTGGTGCTGCAAGCCGATCGCCGTTTGCCCTACGAGCAGGTGGTGCAAACCCTGGCCGATATGAAACAGGTGGGGGGCGATCGCATTTCGCTGGCGATCGATGCACCGACTCCCTAGAGCGCCTCGTCCATTCCCCTCAGCGCCCTTGAGGAATCAGCCCGATTGTGCCCGCCCATACAGCCCAGGTGAGGGTCTGAAACTCCTGATATCGGTTTTGGATTTTAGATTGGCGATTTTGGAGTGCCAATCCAAGATTTTGAAAGGCTTTCAGTGACTTTATGAGTAGCGTTGTTTGGGAGACTTGATATGAGAAATCCGATGTTTTGCCAACAGTAGATGACAGCCCCCAAACTAGAGTGCCGCTTGAAGGCCACAAAGCCTGACCCCTGACCCCTGAAACCTGACCCTCCCCATGAAGTTCAAAAGCCAGCAAAATCAGCTTCCTGAAGTCGATCTGGTGCCGATGATGGACGTGCTAATGAGCGTCCTCACGTTTTTTATTATTATTTCCATGACGCTGACGGGACAGCAGGTGGCAAATATCACGCTGCCCACGGCCGAAGCTGACCGCGATGCTGCCGCCGCCAGTCGTGGACGGCCCGCGCCGACGCTGATTGTGGGGTTGAACGCCCGCAAGCAGATGGTGATGAACAACGCGCCTGTGGATGAAGAGCGGCTGATTACCAACGTTCAGACGTTTCTAGTGGAAAATCCAACAGGTGTTGTCATGCTCAAAGCAGACAAGGGCTTGACCTACAACGATGTAGCTCAGGTTTTAGAGTTGTTGCGCGATATTGGGGGCGATCGCGTGTCGCTGGGAATCAGCGGTGGGAGCTAGGGGTGGGATCTAGGAGTGGGAACTAGCGGTGAGAACTAGCGGCAGTTAGTCGCCGACTCCACGCTTGCGTCTGGACGATCGCCCGCCCCGCCCGCAGCATTTGGTTCACAGTCACAAAATAGCCCCGGCACTAAATTTTCCAGGGCGCTGGCGATTGCCTCAAACGACCCTTCTGCCCCCGACATTAGGTCTTGCAGATCCCGTGCAGTGCGCAGCAGACCCAACCCGTCTACATAGAGCCGCTGCGTGGGATAGTTTTCCAAAACCTCGATTAGCGAAATCTGGTTATCATCTGCCGCCGACAGCACTAGCGCCGCCCGCATTGCTTGCAGGCTCGCGGCGCGGCCGCTGGGGCCAACGAGCTGCCCGAGCTGAAACAGCCCGAATTCACCCGGCAGCGAATTCAGCACTTGGTCGGCAAATTCCAGCGGCACGGGTGCCTTCTGGCTGAGTAGGGTCTGCATTGCGGCGGGACGGACACCAGCCGTGTTGAGATACCAGCGCAACTTGGAGGACGCCTCGCCGGTATCTGCCAGCGACCGCAGCTCTGCTACCGAAAAGGAGCGGCTGAGCGGGCCAAAGCTGACTACAACCGACTCCGCTGCGGAAGCTGGGGCCGCCTGGCCCAGCAGCCCTGCGCCCACAGCCAAGGCGATCG
>RFIF01000126.1 GCA_003695655.1 Cyanobacteria bacterium J069 | reverse complement strand
CCTCACCCTCACCGACAGCTTGTTTCTCGACAACCGTGCTCAAGGTGGCACGGGCGCTGGGGGAACTGGCAGCGGGCTAGGCGGCGCAGTTTTTATCCTGGATCGCACGACAAATGCCAATGGCAACAATGCCAACATGCCTGATACCCTGCCGACCCTTACGGCTGCGGGGCTATTTGCGCGGGGCAACAGCGCCAGCAGTGACAACGGTACTGCTGCTAACAATAACAACATCTACGGCAGCAGTGTCCCGTTTCGGATTCCGCCAGAGGTGCTGTCGGTGGCGATCGCCCTGCCTGCCCTAACCGCCACCAGCAGCGTGTCCTTTACCGTCACATTTAGCAAACCTGTCGCGGGTGTAGACGCAAGCGATTTTGCATTGGTTACGACGGGGGCGATCGCCAGCGCCGCCATCAGCAGCATTGCAGGCAGCGGCGATACATTTACCGTCACGGTCAACACGGGCACGGGCAGCGGCACGCTAGGACTCAAGGTTTTGAACGACAAAACAATCAAAGATGCAGATGATGGCGTGCTGCTGGCCCCCTTCACCGGAACCACCGTCTACACTATCGACAAAACTGCACCCACAGCCGATATTGTCGATGTCACGCCCGATCCACGCCCTGGCGTTGCCGTAGATACGATTACCATTCGATTTAGCGAAGTGGTAAGCAACGTTGACGTGACGGACTTACTGCTGAGTCGGGAGGGAGCCAGTGTGCCGATGGCTGCCGCCACCCTCAGCACCATCGACAACCAAACTTTTACGCTACGTGGATTGAAGTTCTCGACTGGGCGGGCGGGCAGCTACCAGCTCACGCTTGATGTGAATGACATCACCGACCTGGCGGGCAATCCGCTGTCACAGCGTGCCTTAGACACCTGGCAAATGTCCTTCGATGATCCCGACTCACCCCAGCTCGAAGACGTTCCCGCTGCACCCAATGGACAACTGGGCACGCCTGTGCCGTTTCGCCTGGGCAGGGCGTTCCAGCGCATTAACGGCACCAACCGCGCCGATCGCCTTAAAGGGACGAATAAGAGCGATCGCATCCTGGGTCGGGCGGGCGATGACATTATCAAAGCGCTGGGCGGCAAAGACCTAGTCAATGGTCGCATCGGCAGCGATCTGCTGCGGGGTGGCGGCGGAAGCGATCAGCTAATTGGCGGCGACGGAAACGATCGCCTGCTGGGACAGGCAGGCAACGATGTGCTGATTGGCGGTGCAGGCAACGACACCCTCAGCGGCGGCGGCGGCAAGAATATGTTTGTGTTCAACAGCATCACCGAGGGCATTGATACCCTCTTGGGCTTCAATCAATCCGACGTAATCGATTTACGCAATATTTTCAAACAGCCTGCCTTCTCAGGCATCACGCCGTTCCAACGATTGCGTGAGTTTGTCAAACTGGCACAAGTCGGCAGCAGCACTCAAGTGCTAATCGATACGGATGGCAATGGGGCAGGAAAGGACTTTGTAGCGATCGCCCAAATCAACAACACCGCCATTAGCAGCATCAGCAGCCTCAATTTTGTGGTCTAGCGCAACTCCATAGCATCTCCTGAAAACGATCAAAGCCAAAGCTCCACACGCAACAAGTCGTGTGGAGCTTTTTATCAGGAATCTTAGCCGTAAAGCCGAATTCTTAGAGCGATCGCCTATTCCAAAGATCCTAGAACAGCGGGCGGTTTGGGCTGAGCGGCGATCGCCTGCCAGAAACTGCCTGCATAGGTCGTGGCATCAGACTGAGCAAACTGTTGGTACGACGTTTGCATTTGTGCATTCACAGCGACGGTCTTAGCATCGTACGTCTGCATGGCGAGTTTGGGATAAAACCCGATCGCCAAAATGAGCGACAAAAAGCACACAGCAATGAATAGCTCTCGCGGCTTCGCATCCTCAAATTTGGCATCGCTGGGCAGCACACAGTTGGTGCCAAAACAGGCCGCCAGCTCGTTGCCCTGAATCTTCAGGTCGGTATCGCTCAAGTCACAAGACGGCACCACGTCACACATCAGCTCAGCGCTCGAACCAAAGAACACTTGCCGCAGCATCGACAGCAGATAAATCGGCGTCAGGATAATCCCAACCGCTGACAGAAACACCGTTGCCGTCCGGAACGTAGAACTATAGACATCGCTTGTCGCCATGCCCATGAACACTGCAATTTCTCCCGCAAAGCCGCTCATGCCAGGCAGCGCCAGCGACGCCATCGCGCCTGCGGTAAACAGCGCAAACACGCGGGGCATCACCTGACCAATGCCGCCCATTTGATTCATCATCATCGTGTGGGTGCGATCGTAGGTGACGCCTGCCAGGAAGAACAGCATCGACGCGATCAGCCCGTGGGAAATCATTTGTAGCATGGCTCCGCTCACGCCGATGTCGGTGAACGAAGCAATGCCCAGCAGCACAAAGCCCATATGGGAAATCGACGAATAGGCGAGGCGACGCTTCATATTGGTCTGCCCAAAGGAGTTGAGCGCGCCGTAGACAATGTTGACCGCGCCCAGAATCGCCAGCACCGGCGCAAAGTAGATGTGCGCGTTGGGCAGCAGTTCCATATTCAGCCGGATCAGCCCATAGCCGCCCATCTTCAGCAGCACGCCCGCCAAAATCATCGATACAGGAGACGATGCTTCGCCGTGGGCATCGGGTAGCCAGGTGTGCAGTGGGAAAATCGCCAGCTTGACGCCAAAGGAAATCAGCAAACCTGTATAGAGCAACAGTTCCAGCGGCAGGGAGAAATCCTTGAGCCGCAGCGCTGCAATATCAAAGGTTATGGTGTCGCCAGAGAAGGCCATCGCCAGACCCGCAACCAGAATGAAAATTGAGGCGATCGCCGTATACATCAGAAACTTGGTGGCGGCATAGCGACGGTTTTGTCCGCCCCAGATGCATACCAGCAGATATACCGGAACCAGCTCCACCTCCCACATGATGAAGAACAGCATCAGGTCTTGGGCCACAAACACGCCCACCTGCGCCGCATACAGCACCAGCATCAGCGCATAGAATAGGCGCGGCCGTCGATCGACGCCCCAGGCGGCAAACATCGACAGCGTGGTGACGAAGCCAGCCAGCAGCACCAGCGGAGCCGACAAACCATCGACCGAAACCGTCCAGCTCAACCCAAGCTGTGGCAGCCACCCAAAAGTTTCCACCATTTGGAAGTCCGCGCTGCTGATGTCGTAATGCGTCCAGAAGGCGAAGCACATCAGCACAAAGTCCACCAGTCCCACGCCAAGCGCATACCAGCGGACAATTTTGCCGTCCTTGTCGGGCAGCAGGGGGATCAGGAGGGCTGCGACCAACGGCAGCAGCACGATTGTTGTTAACCAGGGGAAGTTCATCATGAAGAAGGTGAAGCGAATGGTGATGAGGATAAATACCTATCAGTCTGTAAAGTTATCTTACTAAACTTTGCGAGCCGATACACATCAACTTTTCGGGTCAGCCATTGCTAGTTTTTGGGTTAGCCATCACTAAGCTTTTGGGTTGGTGACGCTGAAAGGAATAGCCTAAAATTCCCGCCACTGCTCAAAAAAATTCAAAAAAGTTTAGAAAAAGCCAAAATAGCGGGCATCAACCCGTATTCCATAAAGCTTTCATGTAAAAATCTCGCGTCTTACACCCGTTCTGGGCATCCTGAATCAAGATCAGGAAAGATTCTGAGTTTTCGACTATGGCTTCTTCTAACTCACCTTCTCCCAACCCAGCCTCGCCCCGAGCCACCGCTGGCAACACGCCTGACCGCTTTCGTCCGGCTACTGACTTCCCCAAAGATATTTCCCAACTTCATCGGCCCGAGGTGGATCAGCTCTATCTTGAAATGCGGGAATGTTTGATCTTTACCAACCGCAGTCGGGGACAGCTGATCCGCCGCAACGAGGAGCATAAGCAAACGTCGCTCCAGCTCAAGGCGGATGTGGTGCGCTTGCAGGGGCTAATGCAGAGCCTTGCCCAAGAGAAACAGCAGCTTGCCGCCTCCAGCCAGCAGCTTATTCAAGAAATGGAGCAAGAGATGATGGCGATGGGCAGTCGCCTCGACAAGCTTTCCTCCGCCTTTGACGCGGTGGCGGATGTGGAAACGGCGGAGCGGATGCAGTGGGGCTTTTTGTCTTTGCCGCAGCGGTTTTTGAATTTCCTGAATGCGGTTCGCAGTATTGTGTCTTGGTGGCGCGAGGAGCAGGGTATCGAAGCCACGCCGCCGCAGCCCGTTTTGCCTGCTGCTGCGCGAAAGCTTACGCCAGAAGAAGAGGCGATCGCCCGGCGCGAGAATCCGCAGATGTATACGGATACGGCTTCAGTACAACGAGCAAATCTTGATCGGTAAATGGGCAAAAAACGCATCAACCAACTGCTGACCCAGATCAAGGAAAATCAGCAGGCCGAACTCCGCAACGCCGCCGCGATTTACACCGTGGCGCAGGTGGCGGTGAATGAACTGGAGGCGATCGCCACGGCCGCTTCCCCTGACCCTAATCGGGCGATCGCGCCTGCACCCATTGCCCCAGCGCTGCCCGCCGCCCTGCCAACTGCACCTACGCAAGCCGATTTGCAGCAACGCTATGGCAGTTACAACGGCTGCCGCAGTGCAGCGAAACACCTCGGCATTCACTTTCCCAAAACCCCAAGCTGGTCGCAGCTTGTCGCCGCCTTTACCTATGTCGAGGTGTTTCGTCAGCTAGTTCAAGACTATGCCCAGCAGCAAGAGATTGCGGGGCTTTCCGGCGTTGGCTTTACCGTCACGCTGAAGTAAGGCGAAATAAGGTTTGGTGAATTTTTCCGGTTCCGGCATGTAGCGCAATGTATAAAATTAGTCCCACAGCGATCGCCCTCATCCGGATTCCTGCGGTTCTCCTTTGTTTCCCCAGATATAGAGTCGCTTAGGCGTTAAACAGACAATGGACAGATTAATCGTAAAGCTGATTGGGCTGGCGCTCCTGGTGGGCGGGATTTATTTCCTGGGGAAGAATGTGTTTTTTTGCCACAAGCCTCGCCTATTACTGGCGTAGCCTGCCTGCAACGGGTTCGCTGCTATGTCTGATGGGCGGCGTCGCGTCGCTGATCTTCTTCCCTCGGCAAACGGGTAGCCTCGGCTGGGGACTGCTGGCGGTCGGCATTTTGCTGGTGTTTTTCAGCGGCGGCGCCTATCTGCTGCCCACCAGCCTGTGGCATTTCGTGGTGTCCTTTGGGGCGATCGCCGCTGGCTTCAAACTCTTCACCGAAGAGCGCGTCCGGTTTTAGAAGATTACCCGCAAGATCCTGACATGCAGCCGAACTAGCCGAGCAGCTTATCGATTAATTTCGGCTTTTTCAGGGCGGAATAACCCGATATCCCCAGTCCCTTCGCCAGCGATTTTAACTGAGGTACGGTTAACTGGTTCAGCTTTTGTGCCAACTGATCGGCAGTAAGCGAGCTGGCATTGGCTCTAAACTGCCTGAGATTATCTTCTAAATCTGCTGGGATGACCGCAGCACTCTTGGCGGCAGCGGGTTTCTGACTCAGCCCCTGGACGGTCTGAATGAGCGCTTCAATGCTTGCAGCTAACGTGTCAAGCCGTCTTTCCACAGACAAAATCGCAGTGTTATTGGAAGCTGAATGGGTTAGCAATTGGGCTAATTTTTGATCGAGCTTCTGGTCTAGTTTTTGATCCAGCAGGCGAGAAATGTCCGTTAGGGAGATTCCGGCAGCGGCAGGTGCGGGCGTGGGGCGATCGCCTTCCACCACAGTTTCCACCTTCCCCAAAATCGGCGCATCTAGTAGTATTGCCAGTTCTTCTTGGGTGGCGGTCACTTCGTCGTCCGTCAGGTCAAACACCCAGGCCCACAGCATCTCGATGCCGATCTCGTCTGCCACCTTTACCCAGTCGGCTCCGTAGATCGCCTCGTACTCTTTTTCATCACCCAAGCTGTCTGTGCGGCGCACCACAATGGGAATCAGGTTGCTTTTGTGATTCTCTAAGCTCCAGCGCAGTTCCTCATAGCGGTTAGGAGAAATGTCTGGCTGCGATCGCGCACCCACCGTATAGGTGTAAACCTGTCCGTGACTCAGGGGCTGGATTTTAAGGCTCTGGCGGATTAGCCTGCGACGCTCTTGATAGTCAGTCATGATTTAACTGTCTCAATTTAACTGTCTCAGTGCTCACTTCGCATTTAGGACAACTTGCGTTTAGGACAACTTCAGCTTCCAGCGCTCACTTCAACCTTTTGCAGCAGTTCCTTCGCTAACACTTCAAAGGACAACAGCGCATTTTCTGCGGCCGTGCGGTCTTGGGCACTGACCCCATCCACAGAGTCTAGGGCAAACAGGGGACAACCTTCGCTCTGAGATTTTGAGATGACGTTGAGCCGGGGCACCCAGCTTGCTTCCGAAAACATCGAAATCTGACTGCCGCCCGGTAGCTGATTTAGACGGCCATAAAGTTCTTCGACCATCGACAGGTTAAAGGCGCGGGACTGGCGATCGTGCATACTCACCGCAATGCCAACCACCGGCAGAGACGTTTCTCGAAACTGTCCGACTTCCTCCACCTGGCTCAGCACAAATTCCAGCGCCCGGATGGGATAGGGGGAGAGCTGAGTGGGCACCAGCACGCCGCCAGAGGCCATCAGAGAAATGCGGTTGACCTTGCCAAAGGAGGGTGGCGGGTCGATGAAAACAAAATCGTAGCCGTGGTTTTTCAGCTTTTTCGCCAAGATGCGATCGCTGTCTACGATCTGAATTAGCTGGTTTTCCATGTAGCTCAGACGAATGTGGGCCGGAACGATGTCCAGCACGACATTGCCCCAGCGTTTTTTCATGACCACTTCGTTGAGCGCAAGTCGGGGTTCGGTCAGCAAATGAGTAATGTCTTTGCGGCCCGGCTTTTCCACATCTTCTAGAGGGTCAATGCCCAAACCTGTGGTGAGGTTTGCCTGCGCGTCAATGTCGATCAGCAGAACGCGCTTGCCGAGCTGGCTGAGGGCAGCCGCGAGGTTAACCGTCAGCGTGGTTTTGCCGACGCCGCCTTTGTTGTTAAATACGGTGATGATCATAGCGTTGCGGGATGGATCGTCAGGTGTGGAGGAGGGCTGCATAGGCAGCAGAGAGAGGACTTGGGAGTCGTTTGAGAGTTGGGCGATCGCCCGGATCAGCTGATGATGCACCCGGCGATGGCTAGCCCCAAAAGCACCCAGCACGCGATCGCAGTTGCGCCGCCACAGCAGCGACCCCAACACGCGATAGTCTTGGCGGAGCTGGTCGCGGTCAAAGCTCCACAGGGCATGAACCGTTTCTCCGTCGTTATAGAACAGCCTAAACTGGTTGCCGTTGGTTAACAGACCCAAAATACTGCCGGAGTCGCGCAAATACTGCCGGAGCTGCCAGCTATTGTGGGCGGTCGATTGCTTGGGCGCTTTGGCTTCAATAATCAAATAGTGGCAATAAGGGGCTGTCTGCTGCGCTTTGACCAAAAAATCCACCCGCTTTTTGCCAAAGGGAGCCTGCTGAATAATCTCGCTCTGGTCATAGCCCAGCAAAATTAATAGCGGCAGAATCACTTCTTCCTCAAGCGCTTTTTCGGTTTTGCAGGCATGGACGCGATCAAGCAGCGCCCCCCACCGCTGATGAAAATCCTGTGAAACGGCCATAGCTATCGAGCGACGCAGCGATGCAAACTAGCCTTTATCCTAATGCAGCCCATCAAGGATTATCCAGGGGGCAATTTCAGGACAAGACGATTAGGGACAGGGTTACTCGTCGGCAACTTCGCCGCCAACGATGATGTTGCGGATGCGGAGGCTGGGCCCCGCGCAGCCCACGGGCAACCCGCTCTGACCGCCTTTGCCGCAGCCGCCCGACTCATCCCAGAGGAAATCATCGGCGATCGCCTCAATGTCAGCCAGCGTCGTGAACACATTGCCCGACAGCGTCACGTCGCGCACCGGTTCTGCCAGTTCGCCATTGCGGATCATCCAGGCTTCGCCCGCGGTGAAAGTGAACATTTCGCCGTTGGTCATGCCGCCGATCCAGTTGCGGGCATAGACACCTTCCTGAATGTCGGTGCAGAGATCGGCAACGGGCGTCGTGCCGCGCTCGATCCAGGTGTTGGTCATGCGGACGAGCGGCGGATAGTGATAGTCAAGACAGCGGGCGTTGCCCGTCGCGGCTTCGCCTAGCTTGCCTGCGGTTTCGCGAGAGTGCAGCCGTCCCACCAGCACGCCGTCTTGAATGAGTTGCGTTGTCGTAGCGGGTACGCCCTCATCGTCGTAGGCGTAGCTGCCGCGATGTCCGTCGGGGGCTGCCCCGTCAAAGATTTGCAGGTCGGACGGGCCAAATCGTCGCCCCAGCGTCATCACTTCCATCAGGTCAGGGTTTTCGTAGGTCATGTCGGCTTCCGACAGGTGCCCAAATGCCTCATGGACAAACAGCCCGGTCAGAATTGGATCGATTACTACGGTGTAGGTGTTGCCTTTGACTGGCGGCAGCGACAGGGCGTTGACTGCTCGCTGAGCCGCACCGCGCACTTGGTCATCCAGATTCTCCAGGTCTTCGTAGCCTTTGCGCGAGCCTGTGGTTTCGCGCCCCGTTTGCACCGTCTCACCGTTGCGGGCGGTGGCTGCAAAGCGCATTTCCATATCTGCCCAGGACTGCTCGATCAGGGTGCCGTCGGAGGTGGCCAGCAGCATGTGTTGGATGCTGTCGCCATAGCGGACGGAGGTGGTGGTGATGCGATCGTCTACGCTGCGGAGGATTTCGGCATAGTGACTACAGAGTTCTTTCTTGCGGGCAAGGGGCACATGGCGCGGGTCGGTGCCCGCCAGCACCAGGGCGCGAATGTCGCGGACAGGATCAACTGGGGCCAGCAGGGTTTCATCATCGCCGACTAACCGAGCAGCGGCGATCGCCTCTTCTAGCCGCTCCACCAGCGTTTCCAACCGATTAAAACTGGCAAATCCCCAGCCGCCCTGATAGCAAGCCCGCACCTGTCCACCCACGGCAATGCCTTCGCTCAAGGTTTCTACCTTATTGCCCCGCAATAGGATGTCGGTGGCTTCCGATTCTTCTAACCGGATCGAAAGATAGTCTACACGGGGGCTATAGCGGGCGATCAGATCGCTGAGCAGGTTCTGGGCATCGGGAAGGCGGAGCGTCATAGTGGAGAGGGGTTGGGGATGAGGGGGTTTGGCTGGGAAGCGCAAGAGGGTCTATCGGCTGCTTTTTAATAACTGCCTTTTTACACATGCCTCTATTGTGCAAGCATAACTTGTGCCAGCATAACTCGGACTGAGTTCGTTTAACCTTAGACTTGTCTTTTTGGGAGGCAGCCTCCAGCCGGCCTCTTTAGAGGATGTTTGAGAAGTCCTACTGTTTGTAGCAAAACGTGCAAGATCCCCCTAAATCCCCCTTAAAAAGGGGGACTTTAAGGCGGTTTCCCCCCTTTTTAAGGGGGGCTAGG
>RFIF01000125.1 GCA_003695655.1 Cyanobacteria bacterium J069 | reverse complement strand
TGTGGAGGGCGATCGCCCCCCGATTCCAATCCAGCAGATAATCTTGCTTTTGAATCAGCGGCGCATAGGTGGCCTGCTCGTTGTCCTGGGGCACGGGCTGGAGCGTACCTTGGTCGAGTCCCAGCAGCGTGTCCACCAGCAGGTCTGCCGCTTGGGCTGCCAGCGTCATGGACAGGTCTTGCGCGTGGTCAAACAAGTCAATCGGCGTGACAGCTTTGAGCAGCATGGGGCCAGTGTCCATGCCCGCGTCCATCAGCATGGTGGTAATGCCCGTCTCGGTTTCGCCGTGGTAGAGGCTCCACTGGATGGGGGCTGCACCGCGATAGTGGGGCAACAGCGACCCGTGGGCGTTGATGCAGCCCAGGCGGGGCATTGCCAAAATTTCGGGAGACAAAATTTGCCCGTAAGCCACAACGACAAAGGCATCGGCTTGAACCTGGCGCAGGCTTTCCAGCGTTGCTGCATCTTTTTTGATGCGGGCGGGCTGCCACACGGGCAGGGCGTGCTGGAGGGCGATCGCCTTAACTGGAGAGGGCATCAGGTCACTGCCACGCCCCCGCCGCTTATCGGGCTGCGTCACGACGGCCGCCACCTCAAACCCAGGCTGCTGAAGCAACCGCTCTAGCGAGGGCACTGCAAACTGGGGTGTACCAAAGAACACAAGACGCATAGCGGCAGGCGGCAAGCAGGATAGCAGAACAGCGAATTTAGCGGTAAATTTAGCAGTTGTATGAACCGAGTTGTGCCGACTGGGGCGTTTGTCCTCACAACCTTGCAACCCTTACAACTCTTTAACAACAGGCCCGGCTCAGCCGTGCCGATTCACTTCCTGTTGCAGCCACTCGTCTACGGGCTGCCCGTCTTTGCGGCGCAGCTCAATGTCTGTAATCATCACCAAACCAGACTCCGGGGGGGCCGGATGCTGGTGGAATGAAATGTCGTAGTCTGCTGGGTTTTCGTTGCGCTCACGCAGCCAGTCTTGCACTTTGGTCGTGGCAAAAAAGCCCTGTCCATCCTGAAACATGCGGCTTACTTGCATTTGCAATGTGTAGGGCTGAAAGCGTGCCATTGGTTCTAGCGTCCCTGGTTTTAGCGTCCCTGGTTTTAGCGTCCCTGCTGACGACGAATTTCAATGATCGCATTGCGAATCTGGGTGGCGAGATTGCGATCGCTCTGCTGAGCAGCGGTGATTTGGTTAAACCGCTCGACGGTCAAACCGTTGCTCTGAACTACCGTAGCAGACTGGGTGCAATATTCGACGACAATTTGGCGCACCGGGCGAGCCAAATCGCGCAGATTGCCAGCCTGGTTGCACATCAGCGCGGGCAGCGGCGCACCTGTGCCTTGAATGGCCTGGACAGCCTCTTGCCGATAGGGTTCGATTTCCAGCACGGATGCAGCGTAACTGCGAATTTCGCCTGCGGAGACTGACTGAGCAAAGGCAGCGCTGCCCAGTTCAACCGCCCCCGTAGACAGGTGAACATTGGGAACCCATCCCAGCAACAGACCCGCCAAAGACACCGCGCCCGCGAGCAGCGGCGGGGACAGGAGGCGTTTCGCAGACCAGGGTCGAGAAGAAGTCAAAGAGTGAGTCATAGGAGTTTTGAACAAGCCTGTAAACACAAGGAAGGACGGTAATAAAAGACGGTTAATGAGTTATGAGTCAGTTTTAGCCATCCGCTTATTCTGAATTATTTTAGGCGAGGGTTGTTCCTGCGATCGCCAAGTTTTGAAGGATTCTCTGGATTTTTTGGCGTTAGTAGTTTTTGCCTGCGGGTTAGCTGCGGCTGCCGGCCCCGCTGAATACCTGGCAGAGTTCAATGACTTTGCTCTGCATCAGCACGCGCTCGTCGGCTCCCTGCTTCAGACCAGCTTCTAACTGTAACAGCAGCGGCAGGCTTTGCTGCAACCGATAGAGGGCGATCGCCCGCACGTCTTGCTGCAAAAAGTAAATGCGCTTGGGGTTGGAAATGTCGGCGGCGCGGGCGATCGCCCCCATATCCCGCTCGCCCGCCTCGGTCATCAGCTTCACCCACAGCCAGGTGCGAAACTGCCCCACCAGCGTCGCCACGATCCGCAGCGCGGGTTCATTGCGGGCAAACAGGTCGGCCACCAGCGAGATGGCGTGGCCCGTGTCGCCCAGGCGAATCGCCTGGGCCAGTTGCAGGCTGCTCTGAGCAGAGGCGCTGACCAAGAGGGCGATCGCCGCCTCGTCGATGGGCTTGCTGCCACCGCCGGCAAACAGATGCAGCTTTTCGAGTTCGTTGTGCAGGCGGCGGGTGTCGTTGCCAATCGCTTCGGCCAGCAGTTGGGCTGCGCCAGGGGTGAGCTTGACGCCCGTAGACTGGGCCACCTGCCGCACCCGCTGCATGAGCTGGTCGGTCTGCCAGGGGGCGATCGCCGCAAACTCGCGAATCTCGGCGTGCTTTTGCAGCAGCTTGGTCGATTTGGCGCGGCCATCGGGCTTGCTGCTGCTGGTCAGCAGGAGGACGGTGCTGTCGGGCACTTCGGGCAGGGTACGGGCTAGTTCCGCCAGCAGATCTTCCGAGCAGCGCTGGCAGACCGTCGTCTCCGCCAGCCACACCAGCCGTTGCCCCATGCCAAAGGGCGGCGTCATCGCCTGATTCAACGCCTGAATGACGCCATCGGGCTGCTCTGGGGAAATCTTGTCGTAGTTAAAGCTGGCCCAGTCGGGATCAAGCGTGCGATCGCGCAGTTCCTTGACCGCCCGCTGCATTGTGTATTCGTCATCGCCCCAGAATAGATAAATGGGCATATCAGCAGATTGTCAAGCGAGATAGATACAGTTTGCTCGGGGTTGAGCAGGGGTTAAGATTTTCCACTTTTATTCACAAATCCCTATATATGGAATTTATATAACAATCTCACGGCACATCTAGTACTGTAGTTAAGCTGGTAAAAAAGAGGAGCTGGCTCTGGGCAGGTTGCCTTGTGGCCAGTGCCGCTGTCTTTAGGAAGTCTTCGCTCCCTCCCTGGCCACCCTTCGCCAAACCCAAACCGCTGACGGAGCCGCTATGTGAAATCAGGCTGTTCCCGCTCAGGCTGTCATCCATCCGACCATTATTCATCGAGACTGTAGCCATCCGACTGTAACCATCCGACCGTTATTCATCCGACTGTAACCATCCGACCGTTATTCATCAGACTGTAACCATCCGACCGTTATTCATTCGACCGTTATTCATCAGACTGTAACCATCAGGGTGTGGTCGCTGCATTTTGGGCAATTCACCTGGGAGAAGAGCAAACGTGGAAGTCGTGCTAGAAACCTTTTGGACGCAAGTATTGGAGCAGCTTCAGCTTAAGCTGAGTCGCCCCACGTTTGAAACCTGGATCAAGTCTGCGACGGCAGAGCAGTTGGATGAGCAAACACTGGTGATTTGCACGCCCAATCCGTTTGCGCGCAACTGGCTGCAAAAGCACTACCTGAAAATCATTCATGAAGTCGTTGAGGAGCTGCTGGAGCACCCCGTCGAGATTCATATCAATGTCCGCCATGGGGAAGACGGCGAAATGAGTGCTGACCCAGGAGACATGCTCTGGCCAATGCCGACGGAAGCGCCAGCGGAGCTGCCTGCGCCCACTGCCAAACAACGCCCCAAGCCGTCGGATTTGAACCCGCGCTATGTCTTCTCACGCTTTGTGGTGGGGTCAAATAATCGCATGGCCCACGCGGCTTCGCTGGCGGTGGCCGAGTCGCCAGGGCGCGAGTTTAATCCGCTGTTTCTCTGCGGCGGGGTGGGGCTGGGAAAGTCGCACCTGATGCAGGCGATCGGGCATTATCGCCAGGAGATTAATCCCGACTCGCGGGTGTTCTATGTCTCGACGGAGCAGTTTACCAACGACCTGATTACGGCCATCCGCAAAGACAACATGCAGAGCTTTCGGGAGCAGTATCGGCAGGTGGATGTGCTGCTGATCGACGACATCCAGTTCATCGAGGGCAAGGAATACACCCAGGAAGAGTTTTTCCACACGTTTAACACGCTGTATGAAGCGGGCAAGCAGGTGGTGCTAGCCAGCGATCGCCCACCCAGCCAAATTCCCCGGCTGCAAGAGCGACTCTGCTCCCGCTTCTCGATGGGGCTGATTTCCGACATCCAGCCGCCCGACCTGGAAACGCGCATGGCGATTTTGCAAAAAAAGGCGGAATACGAGAACATGCGCCTGCCCCGCGAGGTGATTGAATACATCGCCTCCAGCTACACGTCCAACATTCGGGAGCTAGAGGGGGCGCTGATTCGGGCGGTGGCCTACGTGTCGATTTCGGGCTTGCCGATGACGGTGGAAAACATCGCGCCCGTGCTCAACCCGACCAATGACCAGATCGAGGCCTCGCCGGAAGCCGTGATGCTGGCGATCGCCGAAACCTTTGGAGTACCCGTGGAAGACCTGAAGGGCAGCTCTCGCCGTCGAGAAATTAGCGTGGCGCGTCAGGTGGGCATGTTTCTGATGCGGCAGCACACCGGCCTCAGCCTGCCCAAAATTGGCGAAGTGTTTGGCGGCAAAGACCACACCACTGTTCTCTATAGCTGCGAAAAAATCGCCCAACTGAAGGAAACCGACGTGGAGCTAGCCCGCACGCTGCGCCAGTTGAGCGATCGCATTGGTCTGTCTGGAACGTCCAAAAAATCGGCTCGTCGCTAGCGGTTAGCTAGAATCGTCTGGCATCCGCGCGAGCGTATTGGAGAACAGGAATGGGCGATCGCCTGCTGGATCAGTTTCAAGGCGCACTGCGGGGGGCGGCGCTGGGGCACCTGCTGGGGGCAAATGCGCAATCTCGCCAAAGCCCCGACTGGCGACAGGTCGATTCCTGGGGGTTTGGGCTGCCCGCGCCGCAAGCGTTGGCGATGAATCTGGGCAAATCAATCCTCACGCTGGGGGAGTCGTTGATCCAGCAGCCCCGGCTGGCAGTAGACTTGTCCCCGGCGGTTTTGGCTGACCCATCGGCACTGGCGATCGCTACGTTGCCCCTGGCCCTCTATCACCACGATCACCCCAACGCGCTGCGATCGCAGTTGTCTCGGCTGGGTGCACCCGCTGCGTCTCTGGCGGTGGCACAGGTCTTTGGCACACTCCTCTCGCGGACGCTGCACCCCGACATGCAGCCCCAAACGCTGATTTCCGAGGCGATCGCCGCCCTCGACCTAACCGCGCAGGCCCCCGACTTGACTACGGCGCTCCAGCAGGTGCATCGGCTGGCCCATCAGGAACGGCTGGCGATCGCCCGACCCGCCCTCGCCGAGGAAATACCAGAGGATGTGCTGCCGCTCTGCACTGCGCTCTATGGCTTTTTGTCTACACCGGAATATCCCACTCTGGCGATGCGAAGGGCAGCCCGAATCAGCGCCTCGCCACTAACCAGCGCGCTGGCGGGGTCGCTCTGCGGAGCGCGGAGTGGCAGCAGCGGATTGCCCGCAGCCTGGCGTATGCAGGCCGGCGAGTCTCGCAGTCTTGCCAGCTTTTGGGGCGTGGAAGAATCAGCCCTAAACGCGCTGGCAGCGGGGCTGCTGGCTAGCTGGGCGGGCGTTTATTTGCCCAACCCAGAAGCATCCAAAACGCCCCACCCGACCTGGGTCGTGGCGGCGGCTGGCAAGCTGCGGCCCCGCTAACACAAGCGGAGCCATGCCCTTACTGAGCCTGGGCTGCCCGCTGGCGGAGCGCCTTAGCAGTAGAGTCGTCAGGATTGAGCTGGAGGGCTTTGTCGAGAGCAACCACGGCATCGCTGTAGCGCCGGAGCGTTAGCAGGGCAGCCCCACGAGTCACCCAGGCTTCAGCGGAGTTGCGATAGAGGGCGATGCCTTGATCCAGCGCCTTCAGCGCTTCGGAAGAACGCCCCAGTTTTTGCAGAGCCATTCCCTGTTTTACCCAGCCATCCGCATAATCGGGATGCTGGCGAGAAACCGTTTCGTAAACCTGGAGCGCCTCATAGGTGCGGTTTTGCATGAACAGGGCGTTCCCTTTGCCTAGCATGGCGTCGGGATCGTTGGGGCGATAGGCCAGGGCATCATTACAGGACACCGTGGCTTCTTCGGGACGCTGCAACGCATTCAGCGCCTGACACAGCCCGGTGTAGGCTTCGACCAATTGAGGATTGAGGGCGATCGCCTCCTGATATAGCGGCAGCGCCTCGGTCGGTCGGTTGGCTTGTAAGGTTTCCTGGGCCTGAGCCACCAGCGCGGCAGCCTGTTCCGTTGGGGAATTGGCAATGGGGCTGGGTGAAGCAGACGGGCTGGGGATCAGCGGCGTCGAGGGGCGATTTTCCAGCCAGCGCACCACCATCCAGGACGAGAGGGAAGTCGCCGTGGCGATCGCCACCACCGCCGACAGCAGCACCAGCGGCGTCCATCGGAGAATCTGCCAGGAGGGGACGGGCGCAGGCGGGGTTGTCGCTGTCGAGCTATCCCGCCGATCAATTACGTCAGTCAAAATGTTCGTGGCATCGGGCAATTCCACGCGGGTCATGAGGACGGGATCAGCTTGGGACTTGATGATCGTCTCGTCTAGCTGAGCAGTAGAGGCATTGATCTGCGTGCCAGAGTCGGCATCGACATAAGTCGCCTCTCGCAGGTCAAGCGGTGTCATCATGGCTCCCGCCGAGCTGCTTCTAATGGAACCCGTGCCCGTCGAACCTGTGCCCGTCGCGCTGCTTCTAATGGAACCCGTGCCCGCCGAACCTGTGCCCGCCGAACCTGCGCTCGCCGAACCTGTGCCCGCCGAACCTGTGCCCGCATCGGCATAAGATAGCGCTTCCGTCAGCGCTGTCGGCGTGTCAGACAGCTTGGTGATCGGCACCAGCGGCACAAATTCCAGCGGCATCGGCCCCTCGGCTTCGATGGGCAAGCAGTCTAACGCAGCCAGCGCTTCGTCGGCCGTGCTGTAGCGATCGCGAAAATCATACCGCACCATTCGATCCAGCACATCTTTCAATACCTGGCTCACATGGGGCGCTAGATGCTGCCACTCCAGTTCTCCCCGCGTGTCTTCTCCCAGTCGGCAGGGGTGGATGCCCGTCAGCGCTTGCACCCCTAGCACGCCGACCGCGTAAATGTCGCTGCTAAACCGGGGTTTGCCCGCAAGCTGCTCGTTGGGCATATAGCCCTGGGTGCCGATGGAAATCGTCAGATTGGTATTTCCATTGGGGAGGTCGCTGGGCTGCACGCTGACCTGTTTCACTGCCCCAAAGTCAATTAGCACGACCCGCCCATCGGGCTGGCGGCGAATCAGGTTAGACGGCTTCAGGTCGCGATGGATCACCTGCTGCTCATGCACAAACGACAGCACTTGTAAGACATCTTTGAGCAGGGCGATCGCCCGTCCCTCGGCCCACACCTGCCCTTCGATCAGCTCGCGGGCAATGGATTCGCCTTCAATAAACTCTTGCGCCAGGTAAAACTCTCGATCTTCCTCGAAGTGGGCCAGCAGGCGCGGAATCTGATCATGCACACCGAGACGATAGAGCACCTGCGCTTCGGTTTCAAAGCAGCGCCGCGCCATCGACAGCGTGTCATCACTGTTGATCTGGGGCTTGAGGTGTTTTAGGGCACACTGAGGATGCCCTGGCAGGTGCAGATCTTCTGCCAGATAGGTGCGTCCAAAGCCACCTGTACCCAGTTGACGCAGCAACCGATAGCGTCCTCCCAGGGGCTTCTCTGAATTCAAAAGCGGATTCGAACGGCTCATGCAGCAGGGTTTATCTTGCGTAGACGGGCCACAGCCCGAGCGCTGCACCCTAAACAGATCCTCTCGTTAACCCGGAATCTGGCAGACTAGGCGGGCTGAACTTCGCCCCAGCCACGACCAGTGAAGATGCTTTAGAGTCATCTCATCCAACGCCACAATGCATAGATGCCTAACTAAATTCCTAACTAGATACCTAAGCCTAACTAGATACCTAATTAAAACTAGGACAATTAGAAGCGGGCAAATGGGCGATCGCACGCTGCCTATGACAGCCTATATGCAGACCGCATTTTACAGCCCAGATCAAAACGGACGACGTGCCTTCAAGCTGATAGGCATCAGACCGCAGCAGTACAACAAGTATGACCCAACCAACTGTGGGAACCTTGACCCTCTGTCAGCCTGTGAGAAACTCGATGCACGTCGCACTGACCCTATGCAGCGAGAGCGATGACAATAAAGCCTGGCTAACGGACAAAGCAGTGGAAAGTGAAGCATCATAAGCGATGCTGACTAATCCGGGATATCTCAGATGCACCTATCTACTAGTTATACACAAGTTCGACCGTCTAGTCCGTTTACCTTGTTCCAGAAAGGCTGCCTGGAAAAAGATCACCCTCGGCATCACTCCTTCCATCAGTTTGCACAGCAGTCCTATTAATGAGGAGAGCGATCGCCCGCTTGTCCCCTTCTACCGTCGCCGGCGGAGGCGATATCCAACTCCCAAGACAGCCAATAGCCCCAGCACGGCTGACGGCTCAGGCACTGGTTCTGGTGTCGGCGTTGGGGTCGGCGTCGGCGTGGGCGTTGGCGTGGGTGTCGGTGTCGGGGTGGGCGTTGGCGTGGGTGTCGGGGTGGGCGTTGGCG
>RFIF01000124.1 GCA_003695655.1 Cyanobacteria bacterium J069 | reverse complement strand
TGTCCCCACCGTGGGAATTTCGTCCTCGGTGAGTCGGAACTCGTCAAGCGTCACATCCGGTGACATGTCTAGCGACAGCTCGGCGATCGCCCCCGCCCCTACCGGCCTCAGTCTGACCTCAGTTCCTCTAGGCGCAGGTTCGCCAGAGAACTGCTCTGCCATACGTTTGCGAGTTGCCAATTCCGAGTGCGGTGCAGTGGGCAAGCCGGATAGATCGTCCGGGTGGGGGCCAGCGGCTAAAACGTTCTGGGCAGACAAAGACGCCACCATCAGCACGCTGCAAAACCCAATCCGGTTCAGAAGAGATGACATGGCGATCGCCTCCCCACTGCAATAAAGTCGCGAACCGCTTTACAACTGCCTTTGCCCCACAGTGCCTTGTAAGGATCTAGTTCCCTACTAGCCACTTCTGCCCATTCAGCCGTTGCACCGTATAAAGCACCAGTAGATCCAGCGTTACTTTGCGCTCATCGATCATGAATGATTCCAGCAGGCTGGGATGCGCGCCATTCCCCGCGCAGCTAAACACCTTCTGTCCCTGAATGTCTTCCTTCACAAAGCCCACCAAAAACTGATGTTGCCCACGCTGAAACTGACCCTGCACCTGCCAGAGATCGCCCAAATCGTCCAATCCCTTAATCGGCAACGGCAGCTTTTCAAACTTCAGCTCCAGATCATCAAAACCAGTGGCCGCGAATGCTTTTTTCAGGCTGGGAATATAATCCTGGGTGATGAAATCGGCGAAAGGTTTATCTTCTAAGGCCGGAGGCTTCTCTTTTTTGGGTTTAGCAGCCGAAGCTTCGCCATCTGCTGCTTTGGCAGCGGGCTTGGCAGCAGCCCCTTCTCCCTCAGCAGGCTTGACTTTGGGTGCTCTAGGTGGCTTTTTTTCGGCGGCGGGTGCCTCGGCAGCGGGTTCGGGGGCAGGCGACTGCCCTTCAGGCGGAGTAGATTCAGTTTCGGCCGGAAGATTGGTCGCTTCGTCTGGCATGGCTATCTGCAATCAGTTATCATAAACCACTCCCATAGTACCGGGTTGTCACAGATTCAGAAACGGTTAGCAGTGCCGAATCTCCGTCAAAATTTCTGGGCCTACCGATTAGAAAGTTTCAACACGTTGCCCCTATCAAAACAAAAAGGGCGAGTCGGACGACGCCCAACCCACCCCCATAGACTTCATTTCAAACCACAAATCTTGTCAAACAAGACAAGTGGCCTTGCCAGAACGAGACAAGGTATACAGCACGGCGCAACTAAACACCGTGCAAAAAACTGTTTAGGATACAAAACAAGCTGACCGCAAGCTAGCCGCCCGCCACCGCCGGCACAATGCTCACTTCATCTCCCGAATTCAGCGAGGTATTGGCTCCATCCAAAAAGCGAATATCTTCGCTGTTGACGTAGAAATTCACAAAGCGACGCAGCTTGCCCTCGTCATCACACAGGCGAGCCTTGATGCCGGGAAAAGATGTATCGAGCTTGTCGAGCAATTCGGTAATGGTTGCGCCGTCTACCTCAACAGTGGCCTGATTTGCGGTGAACTGTTGCAGCGGCGTCGGAATGAGAACTTTGACAGACATGGTTGAGAAAGATTGAGGTGAAAAGAGTGTTGGGGTGATGGAGTATTGGGGTGATGGAGTGTTGGGGTGTTGGAGTGTTGGAGTGTGGGGGCAAGTCTAGCTTCAGACGAAAGCCTGACCTAAACCCCTAATCCCCAATCTCTAAACGGTGACTTGCTGCCATTCCAGGCGACCCAGCGTCTGCGCCCGCTCCAGCGCCCGCTCGAAGCTTTCGAGCTTCGGTTCAATGGTGAGGGGTTCGCCGATGTAGCCCTGGACGGCTTCCTGAGTCTTGAGACCGTTGCCAGTGATGTAGGCAACGGTGGTTTCGTCGGGGTTGATTTTACCGGCTTCGGCTAGCTTTTTCAGAACGGCGATCGTGGTGCCGCCAGCGGTTTCGGTAAAGATGCCTTCGGTTTCCGCCAGCAGCTTGATGCCTTCCACGATTTCCTGATCGTTGACCGACTCAATGTTTCCATTGGTCTTGCGAGCAATGTCGAGTGCGTAAACGCCGTCTGCCGGGTTGCCAATGGCGATCGACTTGGCGATGGTGTTGGGCTTGACGGGCGTGATGAAGTCGCGGTCTTCACGATAGGCCTGGGCGATCGGCGAGCAGCCATCCGCCTGAGCACCGCTGAAACGCACGGCTTTTTCTTCTACCAGCCCAACTTTGGCAAATTCTTGGAAGCCCTTGTAGATCTTGGTGAACAGCGAACCGGAAGCCAGGGGAGCCACAATGTGGTCAGGCAGTTGCCAGCCCAGTTGTTCGATCACTTCGTAACCGAGGGTTTTGGAGCCTTCGGAGTAGTAGGGACGCAGGTTGATGTTGACGAAGCCCCAGCCGTGGGTGTTGGCGACTTCGGAACAGAGGCGGTTCACCTGGTCGTAGTTGCCATGAACGGCCATCACGGTGGGACCGTAGATCAGCGTGCCCAGAACTTTGCCCGCTTCCAGGTCAGACGGAATGAAGACGCAGCATTCGAGTCCGGCATGGGCGGCGATCGCCGCTGTAGAATTCGCTAGATTCCCCGTGCTGGCGCAGGACACCGTCGTAAAGCCCAACTCCCGAGCGCGAGTCAGCGCCACCGACACCACCCGGTCTTTGAAGCTGAGGGTGGGCATGTTGACTGCGTCGTTCTTGATGTAAAGATTCTTAATGCCCAGACGACGCGCCAAGCGGTTTGCCTTTAGCAGCGGCGTAAAGCCTGTGCCCACGTCGATCAGATTGTCGGTAGCGACAGGTAAAAAGGAGCGATAGCGCCAAATGGACTTGGGGCCGGCTTCAATCGTTTGGCGGGTGACGACCTTGCTGAGATGCGCGTAGTCATAAGCGACTTCCAGCGGGCCAAAGCAAAACTCGCAAACATGGACGGCTTTAGCCTCGTACTCAGCGCCGCACTCTTTACACTTCAAGCCAGAAAAAGCAGCAGCCGTGGAGCGGGTTTGGGTTGCTAGGGTCATAGGGAAATCTCGTCCTGTAATATCTCGTTCAGAGTTTGTTGTGAAATGAAGTCTGGGAAAGGGTTACAGAGTTTCCCCACCCGATGCAAGAAATCGTAGCATGGGTGACAAACAGCGTCAAACATACCCGACTTTTTTTGTCGGGATTTGTGATCAGGGATAAAGGATGAAGAATGAGAGATGAATTTGACTACCCCTTAAACCCCTGACCCCTAACTAGCGCCAATCGTCTAAGACGAAAGCGTTGGGATGATTGAAGGTTGCTTGGTTTGGGTTGGGCAGCGCCACGCCCAGGATGTCGATGCGGAATCCCAGGCAGCGTAGAAGCTGGTATGCACCTTGTCGTTCGGTGTTGACACCGCAGATGAGGGTCGAGAGTCCCCGCTGGGCTGCAAGGGATTCGCAGGCTTGCAGCAGAGACGTGAGGGATTGGGCAGCGCGATCGCCCGACCGCACCGCTCCAAATTTCACATAGCAGGCATCTTTGCCGGCCTCGGTGTCTTCCCCACAGTGGCAAATTGCCAACCCTGCCAGCGGCGGAGTGCCCGCACTGGCGCTTTGCCCATCGCTTTCCAGCAAAACCGTCTCGCCCCACCCCCGATCTGCGACCGTTTGGATCTCTCGGCTCAAATCCAGATCATTCAGCAAGGTTTCGGTTAGCTCCTTACTCCGTTTCAAATAACGGGTCTGCTCGACTGGCGCAAGGGTGGAATATTGCAGAAATGGGAGAGTAGAGTTCTGGAATTGAACTGGTTTGCTCATGACCGCCGTGAGGCAGCGGGGATGAAATCCAAACCGCTCGTAGAGCACCAGATGCTTGGGACTGTTTGAAAACGTAAAGATGCCAAGCTGAGAAATTTGGTGTTGAGCAAAATAGTCCATTGCTGCGCTGACGAGCCGCTGCCCCACCTTCTGATCCCAATAGTCGGGATGAACCGAGAGCGGCCCAAATCCGCCAAAGCTACCCCAGTTCACCGCAATATTTGATCCGATAATTTGCCCATCTTCTTCCGCTACAAACGCAGCCGACGGATCAAGATACCAGCGATTCATGTAGTTCATCGTTTTGGCAAAGTCTTGCGGGTCGGGTAGCCCGATGAAGGTGCCAAACGCTAGACGGAAGATATGATTGGCGATCGCCAAATCGGCTTCTTGCATCGCACGAATCGTAATTGCCATAGGCTTGTGGGGGGTGATTAAAGCATTGGGTTAAGCAGCAGCTAAATAGTAGCCAGTTGCCCATCACAGCGATCCGCCCGCAAACTAAATTTTTGTAATCGCTTGTCCCGTCAAGGTTGAGCAGCTTTCACCGATAATTCAGGTCTTGCTCAAAATCTTGCTCAAAAGCACAAAAAAGCGCCCCCAGAGGAGGCGCTTTTCTGACTAAAGACTAGCCGCAGCTAGAATTAGCCATTGATTTGGGGAGCAACCAGAGCCACAGGAGCAGCTTCGCCAGCAGCCAAATCGAGGGGGAAGTTGTGAGCATTGCGCTCATGCATCACTTCCATACCCAGGTTGGCGCGGTTCAGGATGTCTGCCCAGGTGTTCACCACACGACCTTGAGAGTCGATGATGGACTGGTTGAAGTTGAAGCCGTTCAGGTTGAACGCCATGGTGCTGATGCCCAGGGCGGTGAACCAGATGCCGACCACGGGCCAAGCGCCCAGCAGGAAGTGCAGAGAGCGGCTGTTGTTGAACGAGGCATATTGGAAGATCAACCGACCGAAGTAGCCGTGGGCTGCCACGATGTTGTAGGTTTCTTCTTCTTGCCCGAACTTGTAGCCGTAGTTCTGCGATTCA
>RFIF01000009.1 GCA_003695655.1 Cyanobacteria bacterium J069 | reverse complement strand
TGTCTGCACGAGTGAGGGCAGCCAGTCGCCTAGCTCAAGGCGATCGCCAAAAGTCTCGATGCACCGCTACGATTTCATCCTCCAGCGCATCGAACGGGCCCCACACGCGAATCGGCTTTTGGCCAGCAGCAAACACCTGGCGACAGGGCAGGCTCAGCGTCGGGTTTTGCGCGTCGCTGCCCGTCAGCGCCAGTAGGCTGGTTTCGGCAATGCCATAGACCAAGCGCCCAATGTTTCCCCAGTACTGGGTTCCCGCGCACATGACGCAGGGTTCGGCGGTGGTGTAAAGCGTGCAGTTCCACAGATACTCTGGGCTGAAATTGGTGCTGGCAACCCGCACCAGCACCGACTCGGCGTGGTTCACCGCGTTGACGTTGCCCTGCTCTAGCAGCACGGTTTCGTGATCCGGCGCGACCAGAATTGCGCCAAAGGGATGGTGCCCAAAGCCCCTGGCCCGAATGGCGATCGCATTTGCCCGCCGCAAGTGATGCAGCATTTGCGCTGTCGTGGGGTCTGGATAATCGAAGGTGTAAGACATTTCAAATCCAGATTCAGTAGACTTTATTTAACAGCAAAGCGCGATCGCCACACGGGCAACTTCCAGGAAAAAATGGCACAAATCACCATCGACATTCCCGACGACCTCGCCCAGCAACTGGCCCCATTTCAAAACCAATTTTCTGACCTGTTTACCCGGCTCATCGCTGCTCCTTTGCTGGAGCAATCCACCCACCAGCAGGGCACAGACAACACCAACTTACTCAATACATCTGGTACGTATCAAGAAATCCTCGACTTTCTGATTAGCCAGCCTACCTCAGAACAAATCATTAGTTTCAAAGTGTCGGAAGCATCCCAAACGCGACTGCAAACACTGTTGCAAAAAAATCGGGAAACCACCCTCACCCCCGCAGAAACGGCAGAGCTAGACCTCTACGAGCAGCTAGACACGCTCATCGGCTTCCTCAAAATTCGCGCCTACACCACGTTCAACGCGACCTCGCAAAATTAAGCTCGCCCATGACCGACTACATCCCGGCATTGCTCTTTTGCATATGTGGGAGGGCAATCGCATGCACAAGGAATCTGAAATTATACGGAAAGATTCTTGCTAGACAGCTCAAATGGTCTATCATGCAGGAAAATTCTTCATAAGCGGCAAATACAGAGTGTTATGTCGAATCATTCTGCCTATCCATCCTCTATGGGATCTTAGCCAGAAATTCTCAATCTATTAATAGTTAACAGTCTAGGAAACCCCGTTGGCTCAGTGCTTGAGCGGCTTTGATCCATCAGTTATCAACATCACGGAAATCAAGTATCATAGAGCGTCCTTATGGTGATCGCTCCAAGCCTCAGCCAGTATGAATCTTTTTGACCGTTCTGACCATGTTTATGTCTCTCCCGATCTTGACGAGGTTATAAAAGACACAATACGGTTTTTTAATGGCACACCTGTACATTCAATTCCCACTCCAGAACGTTTTCATGGTACAGGCGTATATGCTCTCTACTGCATTGCCAAATCTGGAATTTATTCAAAGTTCCATTCGGTGAATAGAACTGAATTTCGTATGCCAATTTATGTTGGAAAGGCAGTTCCAAAAGGATGGCGACAATCTAGGCTATTAACCTCTGTAGACGCTAAAGTTTATGAGCTACACAATCGAATCAAAGAGCATAGCCGCAGCATCGACGTTGGGGACGGTTTGAATATCTCAGATTTTTTCTGCCGTTTTATGATTCTTGAGGGGAAAGAAAGCGATTTGATAGGCACTGTCGAAGCAGCCCTAATCCGAAAGTACAAACCAATCTGGAATACTTTGATTGATGGTTTTGGTAATCATGATCCCGGAAAGGGTCGGTACGAGCAAGCAAAGTCAGATTGGGATGTCTGTCATCCAGGACGTGCTTGGGCAGAAAAATGTCAGGGAGTACCCGCAAACAAAGAAATCCTTGTCCAAAATATTGAAGAGTTTTTGAGCAATTTAAATGAAGAAAATTCCTGAAATATCTTGCTTGGAGCTATTTGCTGGCGCGGGTGGACTAGCAAAAGGGCTAGAACTCTCTGGAGTTAAGCATAAAGCTTTAATCGAATGGAATAAGGATGCCTGTCAGACACTGATAAATAATTACAGCAACAAGCTTGTTCATAATGTAGATATTCGCTCATTCCAGTTTGAGAAGTTTGGTCATATTGACATAGTTTCAGGAGGTCCTCCTTGCCAACCATTTTCAATGGGGGGGAAACATAGAGGAAATATGGATCAGCGAGATATGTTCCCTTATGCTTGCAAGGCCATCAGCACTTATACACCAAAAATTTTCATTCTTGAAAATGTCAAAGGGCTCTTACGGAAATCATTTAATAGTTACTTTGAGTACATTATTCTAAGATTAACTTATCCTGATGTTCAGCCCAAAACTTCGGAAAACTGGGAAGATCATCTAAGAAGGCTTGAGAAAATCCATACATCTGGGAAATTCGATTCCATTAAATATAATGTAATTTTTCGGCTACTAGACGCAGCAAATTATGGTATTCCACAACGCCGTGAACGTGTTTTCATTGTCGGTATAAGAGAAGACTTAAATATAGAATGGGCTTTTCCAAAAGAAACGCACTCTTTAGATTCATTGCTATGGTCGCAATTTGTTAGCTGTGATTATTGGGAACGGCATAAGATCAAGCCTTCAGCAATTGAACACTTAGATACAAAAAATCAGCAAAGAGTTCATCAACTGATTCAGCAGCCTACTTTATTTGGGCCATCTTTGGAGCCTTGGAAAACAGTGAGAGATCAAATTGGGGATCTCCCAGAACCTGATTTTGAAGGTAGTTTTGACAGTGAGCATGTTCTTAGAGAGGGTGCAAAATCATATCCTGGACATACTGGCAGTTATATTGACATGCCTTCTAAAGCACTGAAAGCAGGAGATCACGGAGTTCCTGGAGGAGAAAATATGATTCGATATCCAGATGGTCAAGTTCGCTACTACACGACTTTTGAGGCTAAACGAATTCAGACTTTCCCAGATGATTATAGAATTTGGGGTTCATGGACAGAAGCAATGAGGCAGATTGGCAATGCTGTACCCGTAGAACTAAGTCACCATATAGCGAGTTCCTTAGCGCGAACAGTCTGTGTGTAACAACTGCTAACAATCCCGTTGCACGCCGACCGTATCAAGTTGGTCGGTGAATCCGAAAGATTACTAGCGGCGGGTGAGCGCGAACGTTAAGGCGTTTACCTTATCCGTCAAGTTCAGCTTTTAGGCTAAGTTGTTGCTGCATCTTCGGAAGTTTTTGGGATGAAAAGAGATTGTGGAGAATTAAGAATCTGATTCATCTGGACTTTTTAGAGGCTTGAACTAGCTATTAGCTAGATAAACTAAACCTGTTGGTTCTTGTAGAACTAGGTGCGCTGGTCAAGGGACGTATCCAATAGAATGAAGTCACAAGCTTTTGGTGGAGCGGTGAGTATGACTTTGCAGGAGCTTCAGGAACAGGCATACAAACTCTCTGTGAGCGATCGCCTTGCGCTGAATCAGTTTGTGGTTCTCAACCAGTGGAATTATTAACGAGTCGGGCGATCGCTTACCTGCTGACTCAAGGCAATTGGTCACATCACCAGCCAAACAGTTAAACAGTTGGTCAGTAAGTCAGATCTCGAAGGCGATCGCACACTGCGTCATGGCACTTGAATAACCTCAAAGCTATCTCGGTCAATCATTCGGTAGAACAAAAAAACAGAATCAGGAGTCAGAATTTGACGATATCCAGTTTTTTCTGCTGCTAAAACAGGTGATCGGTGAGCTACGATTCTGAATAGATTTTTTTCATTACAGGTTGGGCAGTGCGAAAACAGGAAGCCCTCACATTACTGGCAAATCACCAGAACACGTTGAAGGATTTTGGCGTGAAGTCTCTGCTGCTGTTTGGTTCAGTGGCAAGGGATGAAGCGCGAACAGACAGCGATGTCGATTTGCTTGTAGAGTTTGACCGTCCGGTTGGGTTATTTACCTTTGTACGGTTGAAACGATATCTAGAAGAGATTTTAGAGAGTTCAGTTGATTTGGGTACACCTGACTCTCTCAAACCTTACCTACAAGAATCCGTTTTCCGGGAGGCGATTCGTGCCTTCTAGGGATTGGCAAAATAGAATAAGAGATGTGTTAGCCGCGATCGCAGAGATCCAAGAATTCACAAACGAGATCACGTTTGATGAGTTTCAAAACGATCGGAAGACAATCAGGGCAGTTTTGTATAACCTTGCAATTATTGGTGAAGCGATTCGTAGTATTCCACCTGAATTGGAGGCTTCACATCCTGAAATTCCCTGGGATGATGTGCGTGGAATGCGAAATATTGTGATTCACGAATATTTTCAAGTGAATCTGTCCATCATCTGGCAAACGATTCAAGCAGATCTTGTTTCACTAGAAGCCTCTCTTCGACATTTGATAAACCCTTGAGGAGAACGTGTGATAGCAGAAGCAGCGACAGCATGACACCCCCCATGCAGCCGACCGTTGAAAGGTTATCGGTTAGATTCGCCCCACCACAAAACGCGAGCTGGTGTGTAGCCTGAAGGTAATCCTCGCTACACCTTGTCCTATGGCACATCTCACCCAGCGCCGCCCCGAAAACGTGAGTGGTGATTTCTACGTTGATTCCACCTGCATTGACTGCGACACCTGTCGATGGATGGCTCCCGACACCTTTCACGCAGCGGGCGATCAGTCGGCAGTTTACCATCAGCCCACGACGGAGGCTGAGCGGCTACAAGCCATGCAAGCGCTGCTGTCTTGCCCCACCGCCTCCATCGGCACCCTCGAAAAGCCCCGCGACATCCAGCAAGCCCAGCAGAGCTTCCCAATTCCCGTCACCGACCGTGTCTATCACTGCGGCTATCACGCCGAAAATTCCTACGGCGCGGCCAGCTATTTGATTCAACGACCCGACGGCAACGTACTGGTCGATTCGCCCCGATTTGCGCCGCCGCTGGTGAAACGACTGGAAGAACTAGGCGGCGTTCGCTATCTGTATCTCACCCACCGCGACGACGTGGCAGATCATCAAAAATTCCACGATCACTTTGGGTGCGATCGCATTTTGCACAGCGCCGACATCACCCGCGCCACCGAAAATGTCGAGATGCAGCTATCAGGAACTGATCCTATTCAGCTAACATCCGACCTGCTGATTATTCCCGTTCCGGGACACACCAAAGGGCACACCGTTTTGCTTTATAACAGCACAGTTTTGTTCTCCGGCGATCACCTCGCCTGGTCTGATCAACTCAATCATTTGTATGCCTTTCGGCGCGCCTGCTGGTATTCCTGGACGGAGCTTTTGCAGTCGATGAAGCGGTTGGCAAATTATTCGTTTGAATGGGTGCTGCCGGGGCATGGTCATCGCTATCACAGCGATCGCCAAACAATGGCAGAGCAACTGCAAAAATGCCTGATCTGGATGGAAACTCAGTAGCAACCCCGCAGCAGACGGCTGGCAAATCACCCGCTATCTCTCTTCGATCGCCAGTTCGCGATAGCCCGTCGCGGGGTCAAGTTCGCGGCGAAACCGGACATTTGGCAAGACGCCCACCACAATTTCGGCCGTGGTGTAAATCTGGCAGCCCGCCAGCACATGTCCGCCGATCGTGCGTCCCGTCGCGTCGGCGATCGCCATGTGATAGTGCGATCCATGCACCGCCAAAACCCCCACCAGCGAGACGATTTCAAAGCGTCCCTCAAACACCGTGGGTTCCGTCTGTCCTGCCAGCCGCAGCACCGCCCGCGTCAGGCTGCCTACGCAGGTAATGATGCAGGCGGCTTCCAGCAAGTGTTTAACCGCCAGCGCGTCAAGTTCTGCCTTCAGGTCTTGCTGGGGGATGAGGCGGAGGGCGATCGCATCCATGTCAGGGGTCAGGGGTTAGGGATCAGGGGTTAGGGATCAGGGGTTAGGGGTCAGGTCTTGCGGACGGATGTTTGTTTTCATCATGCTCAAAATCTATCGCCACAAAAACGCATTTGCAAAAATCTACCCAAAATCTATACCCATATCCGGGTGCAGTGCTTCGGCTAGAGGATAATCTTCTCTAAAGGCTAATATTTTGACAGTACGTCTGCTTTTTTCCAGCCTTAATTCTTGTCACCCTTAAAAGGAATCACGCGACGATGAGAGCCTCCCAACTGTGCAATCCTGTCTCCGCCTGCACCCGTACGGGCTTAGCACTGCTGTGGTGGATAGGCACAGGGGCGATCGCCCCGCTAATGGCCCAAACCGCCAGCATCAGCAACATTTCCAACGATGTGTTCGCCTGTATGCGCCGCCACACCCACAGCGCCGCCGGACATGTCGTCTACACGGGCGGCAGCAGCGGGCGACTGCTGGTCTTCGCCAGAGGACTGGGGCAGGTAGGTGAGCTAACCTACAGCCATAACGCCAGCCAAAACAGCCTGAGCGTGTCTTTTGTCCGAGGACGCGCACCACTGGATCAAGTGCGAAATGGTTTGATTAATACCGCCAGCCAATGCCGCAGCGGTGCGCTCAGCTAACCCCAGCCAACCTCAGCTCGACGTGACCCGGAAGTTGTACTTCGTCGGCTTTGCGCCCGATCGCTGAAATTGGAAATAGACCACAATAGGCACACCAAACGTATTTGAGAAAGACGGTGCCGAAATCTGACCGCGGCCTTTTAGCACCTGGGTAAAGTTTGCTTGGGGTGGAATACCAAAGCTAGGCGAGCCACCCAGAAGCGTGTAGCGAACTCTGCCCTTTTGAATGTTAAAGCGGAAAATAGACGCAGGCAGCGTGACGCCATTGGGCACCGTGACCGAGAAAATGTCGCTCCGGTCTTTTTTTCCCAGGCTGTCTCGCCGGC
>RFIF01000123.1 GCA_003695655.1 Cyanobacteria bacterium J069 | reverse complement strand
GGAAGCATTCTTTGGGAAGCATTCTTACAGGCTAAGGCAGGAATCAGGAACCAGGAACTTTGAGTCGAACGCTGACCGCTACAGTGGCGATCGCTCTAATATTCTGGGCCATCAATCCTGGGCCATCAATCCTGGGCTATCAATCCTGAACTAGATATCTTGAGCCAGGGCGATTTTTGGAGTATCAGGCAGGAATGGTTATGGCATACAGCTACGGGGGAAATGCCATCAATCAGCGCTATGAACAGGCACCGTCTAATCCGAATATTATGAACTCCGAATATTATGAACCAATCCTCGGCAGATTGAGATCTGTTTAGACTCACTTAATCTGCTGTTGGGTAAACCTGTTGTTGGCCGACAGCAGACTTAATCTGCTGCTGGCTAACAGCATACTCAAGAAATCGCAAATCCCGAAGAATACTCACTGAGAATTCCCAGGATGGGTGAATTTATCATCATGCAGATAGAGCCATCCCTGGAAAAAGAAATTAAGCGTTGGGCGGGTTGATGCGGGGCAGGACGGCAGAGCGGGCCAGAAGAGCGGCTCCGTAGGCGGCTTCGGTATGGAATGAGGGGCATACAGGGACATGGAGCAGGCGCGATCGCACTTGAGTCCAGGTTTGATTTCGGGCTCCCCCCCCGGCTGTAAAGACCTGCTGTAATGGGGTTGCGCCCAGTTCTGTCAGCTTTTGATAGCCCAGCGCTTCGATGCGGGCGATGCTTTCTAGCAGTCCGTGGAGAAATTCGACTGGGTTTTCGGGCTGTGGCTCTAGGCGAGGCGGCAGGTAGGGATCGTTGATGGGAAAGCGATCGCCCGGCTGAGTCAGGGGATAGTAGTCGAGGGGGCTGGGCTGGGTGGGGTCGATTTGGGTGCTGAGCTTGGCGAGTTGGGCATCGGTGAAGAACTGTCGCAGCACTGCGCCGCCCGTGTTGGACGCGCCGCCTACGAGCCAGAGGTTGCCGAGGCGATGGCTGTAGATGCCGCTGGCGGCGTCGTCTATGCGCACGGTGCTAAGCAGCTTGAGGACAAGGGTAGAACCAAGGGAGGTGACGGCTTGCCCTGGTGTGCTGGCGCTGCTGGCCAGGAAGGCGGCGATGCTGTCGGTGGTGCCTGCGCAAATCTGGCAGTGGGCGGGAATGCCGAGGCGATCGCCCACTGCGGGCAAAATCGGGGCGATCGCCTCACCGGGCGCTTTGACCTGGGGCAGACGAAAGGGCAGGTGGGCAGCCGTCAGCCAGTCGGGATAGCGCAGTTCACCCACGTCGTAGCCAAGCTTGAGGGCGTTGTGGTAGTCGCTGATGCCGAGCTGGCCGTGCAGGAGGGCGGCGAGCCAGTCGGCTTGGTGGAGGAAGTGGGGAGAGAGGGAAGGGGAGAGGGGGAGCGGGAGGGTTTGGGCGTACCAGAGGAGTTTGGCGAGGCTGGAGGTGGCGCTGAGGACGGTGTGGTTGGGTGGAGCAATCGCCCTGACCTGATCGAGGACTGTGGCGCTGCGAGCGTCGTTGTAGAGCAGCGGTTCGGCGAGTGGGGTGCCCTGGGCATCGCAGAGGAGGACGGTGGAAGAGGTGCCGTCGAGGGCGATCGCCCTCAGGGTGTGGCGAAGGTCAGCGGGGAGGGCGGCGATCAGGTCGAATAGCGTGTGCTGCCAGGTGGTTGCTAGGTCTGCGGGAGCACTGGTGGTGAAGGGGAAGCTGGACTGGGCCAGCACCTTGCCGTTGGCGTCGATGGCGATCGCCCGGGCACCAGAAGTACCAAAGTCAATGCCGAGATAGGTTTTGGGAGAGCTGGCTGCCTGCATGGTGAAGGATAAATTCGGCGATCGCCTGGCTGATTTGCTGGTTGCCGGCTGGGCTGGGATGGATGCCGTCGCGATAGAAGGTTTCTGGATGAGGGAGCGTGTTCCAGCGGGGCAGCAAGTCGAGCCACGGCACATTTCCCCGCTGGAGCAAATCGGCGAGCCGCTGGCGGGCACCTCGTTCATAGTCACGGGGGCCAGGCTGTTTTAATTCTCGCCGTAAGGGGGAGAGTGTCACCAGGAATTGCGCCTGGGGATGCACAAACTGGCGAATTTGCTCGATGGTGAGGAGGTTGTCGGCTACGGGGTCGCCGCTGGGCGGGCGGGTGAACAGGGGGCGGGGAGCAGAGCGGTTTAACAAAAGCGACAGCGCTTCTAGAATGGCCAGGGGCGGTTTGTGGCGTGGGTATTGGCGATCGCGCCCAACGGGCCAATCGGTTGGCGGTGGGGCAAACAGGTCGTCTGTATTGAGTAGCAACACCACCACCTGCGCCCCAAAGGTGCCAAACTGCCGCAGGTAGCCCCACTGATTTTGCGGGCCCCAGGAGGGTGCTGCCGCGTTGAGCACGATGCCTGATCCGGGCAGCCGTGAACTCAAGTGCTGCTGCATCTGGGCGGAGATGGTTTGAGATTGGTCTGTCCAGGTGCCGCCGTGGAGGATAGAGTCGCCCAGCATCAAAATTCGCCAGGTTCCCGGCGGGCGATCGCTCGTCAAGTCCTGGTTTCGCAGCCCATCCCGGTTGATCACCATGCGCTTGCCCCAGCGCCGCAGCCGCTGGTGGGGGCGCAGCCGATAGCCCGTCTCAGGGTCGGCAACGTATAGCGGCGGATTGCCCAGCCCCAGCGCCCGCAGCCCTAGCTCTAACAACGCCAGCGCCAGCAGCAGCCACCAATAGGCGATCGCGCTCTGCCAACCCAAGCTTCTACCCCTCCAACTTCTGGTCTAACTCTTACTAGGACTTACGCAGTTGGACGATTTTTCGCGGGCTGCGCCCGCGAAAAAT
>RFIF01000122.1 GCA_003695655.1 Cyanobacteria bacterium J069 | reverse complement strand
CCCCATCACCCCATCACCCCGTCACCCAAAAGCGTCCCCTTGAAAAAACTGTTATTCTTGTGGATGCTAACCCAGACCACTGTACTCGTGTGTTCTTTGCAAACTGAGTGTCGGTTGTGTGTCCCCGATGAAAACTCTGTATCCAGCATTACGAAACTGGTTGGGAAAGGCTGTTTTTGGGTTAACGGGCGATCGCCAGGTTGGGCGTAGCCAGGGCTTTCTCACCTCCTACATCAAGGTTTGTCCAGTTTTGATGCGTATCTTTTGCAGCGGTGATAAGCCTGGCATTTGGACTGATTCACTGCGCTGGGATAGCGCTTGCCCTAATTTTGCTCGCTGTGGAGAGTCCGTATAGTGAGCAACGGGAATTTACATCGGGATTTATTGCACGCAGGTGCTGAGCATCCAGGCATCGGTCATCTAGAAGGCTACGCAGATTTGGAAGTTGCGCTGCGTCAGGTTGATCAGCTTTTGGCCAGCTTTGCGTCTGAAAATGGTGTAGATAGTCGCACCACGGCGGCAAACTCGGTTTCCCCTGCCCTGCCTCCCCCGTCTCAGCAGCAGGGTGAAGACGTTCGGGATGCGCTACTGCAAATTCGCGCTAATCTGTCGCGGGTTTTGGAAAGCTATGACCAGCGGGTTGAGCAGATTCAGCAGCAGTCTGCCCAATCCCATTCTGTGGCCAACATTACGCAGCGGATTCGGCAATCGCTAGACCCCGGCGAGATTTTGAACAGCACGGTGCTAGAGGTGCAGCAGGCGCTCCAGGCAGACCGTGTGGTAATCCATAGTTTTGAAGAGGATGCTGGGTCGGTTGTGGTGGCAGAGGCAGTGGTTTCGCCGTGGCGATCGCTCCTGGGAGACCGCACCAGCCAGGCGATCGCCGAACAGCGCATTGCTTATTTCCGCCAGGGCGTTCACCGAGCGATCGACGACGTTGAGCAGGACGATTACTCACCTGACCTGCTGGCACTCCTCAAACAGCAGCAGGTGCAGGCCGAGCTGGTGATTCCGATTCTGCGAGATCAGCAGCTTTTGGGGCTGCTGTCGGTGCATCAGTGTTCTGGAGTGCGGCATTGGCAAACCCATGAGGTGGATCTGCTGCGATATCTGAGTGAACAGGTGGCGATCGCCCTCCAGCAGTCGCGCCTCTATCAGCAGGCGCAGCAGCTCAATGCCGATTTGGAGCAGCAGATTGTGCGTCGCGCCGAGCAGATGGAGCGGGTGCTGAAGTATGAGTCCATGCTGAAGCGCATCACCGACAAAGTGCGCGACAGCCTCGATGAAAGCCAGATTTTGCAGGCGGCGGTGCAGGAGCTGACGCTGGTGCTGGGGCTGGCAGGCTGCAACTCGGCGCTGTATGACCTGGAAGAAGGCACCTCCACCATTCGCTATGAATATACTCACTCCATCCCCACGTTCTATGGTCGCGTGGCGCAGATGGATGACTCGCCCGATATTTACCACCAGCTCAAGCAGGGACTCTATTTCCAGTTTTGCTCGCTCTATCCCAATCCGCAGCGGGGGCGCGTCGCCATGCTGGCCTGCCCGATTTTTGTCGATGCCAACTCTTCTGAAGGCATGGAGCAGGCGGTGCTGGGCGACCTCTGGCTGATTCACCGCAAAGAGTATGTGTTCAACGAGTTCGAGATTCGCATGGTGCAGCAGGTGGCGAACCAATGTGCGATCGCCATTCGCCAGGCCCGCCTCTATCAGGCTGCCCAAGCCCAGGTGTCTGAACTGGAACGGCTGAACCAGCTCAAGGATCAGTTCCTCAGCACCGTGTCTCATGAGCTACGCACCCCAATCGCCAACGTCAAAATGGCGATTCACATGCTAAAAACTACGCCCAGCGAAGCCAAACAGAAGCAATACCTGGGCATCTTAGAGAGCGAACTGGCGCGAGAAGAGGAGTTAATCAACGACCTGCTCGACCTGCAACGCCTGGAAGAGTCGGTCTTTCCTATCACCGTCGAGCGGATCGATCTACCCAACTGGCTGCCTGCCCTGGTGGAACCCTTCCGCACTCGCATTTCGACCTATCAGCAAACCCTGGAAGTTTCCTGCCCTGACGACTTACCGCCGCTTTTGACTGACCCCACCATCCTGCGGCGCATTCTGGCAGAGCTAATGAACAACGCCTGCAAATATACGCCCAAGGGTTTGGGAATTGCGATCGAAGTCCTGCACGCGCCCCCCAACGACGACGAAGAGTTTGCTTCCTTCACAATCTTTCGGCTCCACAATCAGGCTGAAATCCCCAATACTGAACTACCCCACATCTTCGAGAAGTTTTACCGCGTTCTGCAAATTGACCGCTATAAGCACGGCGGCACTGGGCTTGGTCTAGCGCTGGTGCAAAAACTGGTCGAGCAACTCAGCGGCACGATCAGTGCTGACAGTGCCGACGGTTGGACTAGCTTTACGGTGAAGATTCCTTCTAGAGGGTAGTCAGGCAGGACTTACGCAGTTAAAACGAGTTTTATAGATTCTGGATGATTTTTCGCGGGCGCAGCCCGCGAAAAAT
>RFIF01000008.1 GCA_003695655.1 Cyanobacteria bacterium J069 | reverse complement strand
CCTGATTGAGTGAGACATTGGGCGGCAGCGCCAGCGTACCCGGCCGCATCACCTCTCCCACCACGTTGACGTTAATGGTGGCAGGGGAAAAGCTAGCCGCCGCAATCTGCGCTGCTTCCGCCGGGTCAACGCTGCTGGCCTCAGGAATTATCACCGTGTCGCCATCTTGCAACGCGATGTCTTGGGCAATGTCTCCCGCCTGCAAAAAGCGCCAGAGATCTACCGTGATGCTCTGTTCGCCGCTGGCGGTCGGGCGACGCACCTCAATGCCACGCACATTTGCCAATTGGGTGATGCCGCCTGCCGCCTGGATGGCCGTGCTGACGGTTTGCTTTTGGGAAGTTGCACCTGTCGCCGGGTTCACCGTGTAGATGCCGGGCCGATTCACCTGACCAATGATGCCAATCCGCATCGGGCGGGGCGCTAGCAGCGTAACGGTGATCAGCGGGTCGTCGATATAGCGGGCATAGCGCTGGGCTAGGGCGCTGGCGGCCTGCGCTAGCGTCATGTTTTGCACCGACACATTGCCCACCCAGGGCAGATTGAGCGAACCATCCGACAAGATGGTGTATTGCCCGTTTTGCCCGCTGAACTCTGGCACGTCAAAAATATCAATCCGAATTGCGTCGCCTGCACCCAGGATGTAGGTTTCGCGGCTTGCCGCAGGGGGCAAGGGCTGCTGGAGCGTGAAGGCAGTGCCAGTCGGCGGTTGGGATGGGACAAGCGGCATTAAGGGTTGCAGGCCTGGCTCTGGCATGAGAGCAGGCGGCGACAGCACGGGTTCTGGGGCAGGGGACTGGGGGGCTGTCAGTGAATTTGGAGTGGGTGAATTTGGGGTTGCCGTGAGTCCGTCCGGGATGGTCTGAGCGGCAATAGGTGCAGACAGCGTTGTAATAGCAACTGCGAAAGCCGTAATACCACTTAGGTTTCTACGTATTGATCGGCCATGGACTGGCGGGAAAGCAGCAGCAGGCAACGCGCTGGGATGGCTTAAAACAAGGGTCTGAATTGGGGGTGTCATAGACGCTGATTTGGGGTAAGGCGCAACCTTGCGATCGCTGCAATTTTCAGGAAGATTGGGTGAATGGGGAACGGTCGATGGATCGAGAAAACTGAAGGATGAGAGGGGCGATCGCGCTGTGCAACAGACCGGAACTCCTGGCTCTAGGGTGCCCAGTCCTCTACTTTCAGTAACGCCAGAATTTCTAGTCAAAATTGCGGAGACTCCGCCAAACCCTTCAGCGTCGAACCGCCAATTCGCCCTCTCTCTGAATCCCCACAGCCCAGGCTCTCATTTTTGTCTCTTGTTTGTTTCTGACTTTTCAGCGTGGCAAATGTTACCACCCCATCCCGGATGGGCACACTGGGACGGAGCAGACCTCAAGTTGATGTCGGCAGGGACTCTACTGCGGTGATCCTCAGCATGTTTGCCGCAGAGATGGCAGAGCTGAATGCTGCGTTCGCATTTTTTACCCTCTTAGCAACCATGACGATTGCGTATCTGGTAAATCAATATCCCAAGGTCAGCCACAGCTTTATTCGGCGCGAGATTTTAGCCCTCGAAGCAGGCGGCACGCCCATAGCCCGGTTCTCGGTGCGTTCCCGTGGAGCGGAGCTAGTAGACCCCGACGATCAGCAGGAATTGTCAAAAACTCAGGTGATCTTGTCAAAGGGCATTTCTGGATTACTGGATGGGCTGATTCAGGTGGCGTTGGCTCATCCCGGACAGTTTCTAAAGGCACTTTCCTTTACGGTAAAAATTAGTCGCCGGGGTCAGCGAGGGCTGGCTCATCATTTGGCCTACTTGGCCGAGGCCTGCGTTTTGCTGCGCCAAGCTCAGATCCTGGGAATTACGCATGTCCATGCTCACTTTGGCACTAACTCCACAACCGTAGCGATGCTCTGTCATGCTCTGGGTGGGCCGACCTACAGTTTTACGGTGCACGGCCCCGAAGAATTCGACCGACCCGAGGCGCTGCTGCTATCCGAAAAGATTCGGCGGGCGGCAGCAGTTGTGGCGATTAGCGCTTTTGGCAAGAGCCAACTGATGCGCTGGTGTGAGGCATCGGACTGGCGCAAGATTCAGGTGGTTCACTGCGGCGTGGATGAAGCATTTCTCGCCCAGTCCCCAACACCCGTTCCCAGCTCCCCACAATTGGTCTGCGTGGGTCGCCTGAGCGAGCAAAAGGGGCACCTGCTGCTGCTGGAGGCGATCGCCCCGCTGGCGGCCGAGGGCATTCCCTTCAAGCTGGTGCTGGTGGGCGATGGCGAACTGCGTCCCCAGGTAGAAGCAGCGATCGCCTCTTACAACCTAGAGTCGCATGTCGAAATTACTGGATGGGCCAGCAGTGAAACCGTAAAGCAGCAGATTTTGAATGCTCGCGCTCTGGTGTTGCCCAGTTTTGCCGAAGGGTTGCCTGTCGTGCTGATGGAAGCGCTGGCGCTGGGTCGTCCAGTGGTAAGTACCTACGTTGCGGGCATACCGGAGTTGGTAGAGCCGGGACGATCGGGCTGGCTGGTTCCCCCCGGCGCAGTCGAAGACCTGACGGCATCTTTGCGAGAGGTGCTGCAAGCCGACCCCGAAACCCTGAGCGCGATGGGAGCACAGGGGCGATCGCGCGCCATCCAGCAGCACAACGCCTCAATCGAAGCCCGCAAGCTGGCAGCACTGTTCCAGACTATTGAATCGGAAGCTCGATTGGCCAAAGCGGCGATCGCTCTGCCCGACTTGTCCCAGCCAGTTCCCGAAGGCTAATCCTTTACCCGTTGACCCAATCTGTCCGAAACGCGACCTGCCCAAACTGCAATCTGCCCAAACTGCAATCTGTCTGAACTGCGACCTGAACTGCGACCTGAACTGCAACCGACTGCCCACCGCCCCTTCTTACAAACTTCGCATGGCATCCTCCGCCTCCCTCAACCGACTCGCACTCAGCGGCGTCATCTGGACAATTCTGGGCTATGGAGCCAGCCAGGTAATGCGCTTTGGCGGCAACCTGATTCTGACGCGACTGCTACTGCCGGAATATTTCGGCCTGATGGCGCTAGTGAATATTCCGATCATTGGGCTACAGCTATTTTCCGATGTGGGCATCATTCCCAGCATTGTGCAAAACAAGCGCGGCGACGAGCCGGAGTTTTACAATACTGCCTGGACGCTGCAAATTGGGCGGGGCTTTGGTCTATGGCTGTTTTGTTTGGCGATCGCCTACCCCACTGCCCAGTTTTATAACGAGCCGCGCCTGCTGCTGCTGATTCCCATTGTGGGTCTTACCACCATCCTCAACGGGTTTGAATCGACTGCGGTCGCAACGCTGCGGCGGCATGTAGACCTAGCGAAAACCATCAAATTTGATGCGCTCATGCAGGCGGCATCGCTGGTTTTCATGATCATCTGGGCCTGGTTTAGCCCCACGATTTGGGCGCTGGTGGGCGGCAACTTGGTGGCGGCGACTCTCCGCACAGCCCGCAGCTTTTGGCTGATTCCCGGCTATCGCAACCAGCTCTGCTGGGATCAGGAATCGGTGAGGGAACTGTTCAGCTTTGGTCGGTGGATCTTTATTTCTACCGCGCTGACTTTCCTGGCAACTCAGGCAGACCGGCTGATCCTGGGAAAATACATCTCCATCAATCTGCTGGGGGTCTACACGATCGCCTTCACGCTGTCCGACATTCCCCGTCAGATTATCGGCGCATTGGGAACAAAGGTGATTTTTCCTGTCGTCTCGCGCACGGCGGATTTACCCCGCCCCGAACTGCGGGCCAAGATTCTCAAAAAACGCTGGCTGCTGCTAATCGGCTCTGCCGTGTTGCTGTCAGGCGTGGTGGGCTTTGGCGATTTGTTCATCCTGACGCTGTATGACAACCGCTACAAAGATGCCGCCTGGATGGTGCCTGTGATGTCCTTTGGCCTATGGCACACGCTGCTCTACAGCACGATGAATCCCTGCCTGCTGAGCGTCGGCAAGTCGGTATATGGAGCCTGGGGCAATCTGCTGCGGTTTGGGGCGATCGCCTTTGGCATTCCCTTCGGATTTACAGCGGCCGGGCTATGGGGCGGCATTCTCGCCATCACCTTTAGCGACCTGCCGATGTATGGCGTGGTGCTCTACGGGTTGCAAAAAGAGCGGCTCGGCTGCGGCTGGCAAGACGTGAAGGCCACCGCCGTATTTTTAGGGCTGTTGGCGGTGGCGCTGGGGCTGCGGATGTCCCTGGGCTGGGGGCTGCCGGCCTTTGGCGGCACGATTACTACAAGTTTCTAGCTACAAGTTTCTAGCTACAAGTTTCTAGCTACAAGTTTCTAGCTACAAGTTTCTAAGAGGATAGCCCCATGCCCCATTGCCCCCCAACTAGCCAGCTCAATCGGGTTTTACAAGCGCTTTATTCACAAACTTTCTATCAAACTCTCTACATAGATGACTTGGCGTGCCTTGTTCGCTTCATCCGGTGTCAGCCTTAAGGAGCGATCGCCATGAGTCCGACTGTTGCGCTAGTGATGTATGGCTGGATTCCGGTAGTGCTGTATTTTTTCATGCGCTATTCGCCCCAGCGGGCAGTCATCATCAGTTTTGTCGTCGCCTGGCTGTTCCTGCCGCAGGCCGCCATCATTCTGCCCAGCATCCCCGACTACACCAAAATGTCGGCCACTTGCTACGGCATCTTGCTGGCCACCTTCGTGTTTGATTCTGGTCGATTTAGCACGTTCAAACCGGGCTGGATTGACGCACTCATGGCACTTTACTGCATCAGTCCGTTTGTCTCCTCAATGGCCAACGGACTCGGTGCTTATGACGGCGTTTCCAGCAGTCTGGAACAGGTAGTGAGTTGGGGGCTGCCCTATCTGTTTGGGCGGCTATACCTGGGCACGCTGTCGGGAATGAAGCAACTGGCGATCGCCATCTTCGCTGGTGGACTCGCCTATATTCCCTTTACGGTCTATGAATCGCGCTTTAGCCCACAGCTTCACCGCATGGTCTACGGCTATCACGCCCGCGCCGACTTTTCCCAAACTATGCGGATGGGCGGCTATCGCCCGACGGTGTTTATGTCTCACGGGCTGGCGGTGGGGGCCTGGATGATGGCAGCGGCCCTAGTCGGCATCTGGCTCTGGAAAAGCGGCGTACTCAAAAAGTTCTGGGATCAGCCGATGAAGACGCTGGTGCCCGTTCTGGTGGTTGCTTTTCTCAACTGTCGCTCGACGGGGGCCTACTTGCTGCTGGTGTTTGGGCTGATCGTCCTGTTTGCAGGCAGCAAGCTCAAAACTTACATTCCCTTAATCCTCCTGATTGGGTTCATCAGCACGTACCTCTACATGGGCGCAACGGGCTACATCACGCCCGATCGCCGCGCCAGCGTGGAGGAATTTATCACCAAAACCCTCAACGCCGAACGCGCCCAGTCTCTCGTTTTCCGACTAGAAAATGAAGAACTGCTGAGCGAAAAAGCCCGGCAGCAGCCTATTTTTGGCTGGGGCGGCTGGGGGCGCGCCCGCGTCTACGACGACTACGGCAAAGATATTTCCGTGACCGATAGCCTGTGGATTATTGCCTTTGGCAACCAGGGCGCATTTGGGCTGATTACACTCTTCAGCACCATGATCGTGCCGTCATTCATGCTCTGCGTGTCTCGCTATCCGCCCCGCGTTTGGGGTCATCCGATTGCCGCACCTGCCGTCAGCGTGGCAGTGGTGACCATCCTCTTTGCCCTCGACTGCGTGTTAAACGCCATGCCCAACCCGATTTTTACGCTGTCTAGCGGCGGCATTGCGGGTCTGGTGTTGAACCCAGAACCGCTGCGAAAACGAGTCCCGAAGCGAAAACCTGTGCCGCGATCGCTCCCTGGCCGCCGGCTGGCCGCAAGAGGGCCCGGATGACGACACGCTGGGGCAAAGCAGACTGCCAGACCAGGCTTCATCCTTCCAGTGTACAGTCACCCTGTTACACCGCTACCTTTACCCGCAGGACGGGAACCCTAATGTCAGCAGGCGATCGCCCCAACCTGGCAGCTCCCACTTTCCAGGACGCCGCTCCCAGAGTATTTCAAAACCGCTTTTCCAACCTTCTCTGCTCTCCACGCCGATTTTGAGGTCGTGATCCATGCCAAAGAGGATGCCATCGTCACTGCGTGTGCTGTATGCCGCTGGGCCCGGCAACGTGATCGGAACGTACCAACATTGGAGTCAACAAAAAGATGATCCCTCGCAGGTGTCCGTCACGTACTCCGGTCAATTTTTTGAAGTCTGCCGTGAACTGAAAGCGCACGCTTACGTGATGTCGTCGCATCAAGATGCCAAAAAAGTTCAGGACGGCGCTTTCACGCTAGAGCATCGACCGATTCCCTTTCAGAATGCATCTGGGTTGCTCTATCATGCTGGACAAATCTGGTACGGGCTGCGGCTGGCGCTGACGGCAATGCGATTTCGCGCCGATGTGGCCGTAGTAGCAGACGGCACTACGCACTGGTTTATGCTGTCGCTGCTGCCGCACTTGGGGGTGCAGGTGATTCCGTCATTACACTGCGTGCTGTGGCGCAAGTTTATGCCCATGCGGCAAGCCGAGAAACTGGCGCTGCGGTGGGGGCGACGCTTATTTCGCCAAGACTGTCGCGCCGTTTTGGCAATTTCTGATGATATTGCGGAGCAGGTCGCGCAACTGACCCAGCAGCAGCACCGCACCATCTCAATTTTTACACCCGTTTATCGGCGGGAACAGTTTGCTGGCTTGGCGGCTCCTACGGAAGGGCGATCGCCCTTTCGAGTTTTGTTTGCAGGACGCATTGAGCCAGAAAAAGGCGTCTTTGACCTGCTAGAAATTGCCAAGCAAACCCGCGCCCGCAGCCAGGAAGTCGTATTTGACCTGTGCGGCGATGGCTCTGCGCTGGAGACATTAAAGCAGGCGGCGGCAGACGCAGGGCTGGCGGACTCCTTTTTCTGTCACGGTCACTGTAATCAGGAGCAAATGCGGCAGCGCTACGAAGCGTCCCATGCGGTAATCGTCCCCACTCGCACAGATTTTGTGGAAGGGTTCAACAAAGTGGTGGTCGAGGGCGTGCTGGCCAGTCGTCCGGTGGTCACCTCGGCAGCCTGTCCTGCCCTCGCGGCGGTGCGCGAAGCTGTCGTCGAAGTGCCCCCCAACGACATTACGGCCTACGCCGAGGCCCTGGTCAACCTGTCAGGCGATCGCCGCTTTTATCAGCACAAGCAGCAGGCTTGCCTCAAACTGCAAGACCGCTTTTATGACCCCAAGCGGGGCTGGGCAGCCCGGCTGAAAAACCTGCTGCTCACCTGCAAGTCTCAAGGCTACAGCGCTAACGCTCTGCAAGCCGAATATCGAGAAACTTGAACAAACCTGAACGAAAATCCAGAACGGAGCGCAAACCACCATGTCACTCACGTCTTATCCTTCACCCAGCACGACCTTCGTCTGCTGCGTTGAGTCGGGCTGGCTCGAAACCCAAACTGTCCGCATGGTCGAAAGCCTGCGGCGCTGGGGCGGGGCCTTTGCCAATGTCCCTGTTGTTGCCGTGACGCCGCGCTTTGGTCCACCACTGTCGGGAAAAACCCTGCAAGCCTTTGATCGCTTAGGTGTGGACTATCTCCGGTTCCGAGCCGACAATCCCTACGCCTGGAAAAGCTTTTTGAACAAGCACTACGCGATGGCAGCCGTGGAAAAACGCTGCACCACTGAGTTTTTGGGCTGGTTAGATAGCGACCTGCTGATTTTGGGCGAACCCGACCAGCTTCGCCTGTCTAACGACGAAGACTTTGCTGCCTGCGCCCCCGATAAAAATATCGGCACCGCCGGCCCGGGCGATCCGTTTGAACCTTACTGGCAGGAAGCCTGCAAAGTGGCCGGACTGGAACTGTCCGATTTGCCCTGGATTGTCACCGAGCGTGAAGGCATCAAGATTCGCCTGTATTGGAACAGTGGTGTCTTTGTCTATCGCCGTTCTACGGGCTTTTCGCAGCTCCACCTCGACACCACGCTGAAACTGCTGGATGCCCACATTGCTTCCGCCAAAGCGGGCGTTTACTTTACGCAGCATACGCTGGGCATGGCGATGGTGAAGATGGGCCTGCGCTGGCGATCGCTGCCCCATTCTCACAACTACGGCATGGGCACCAAAACTCATGCTCAGTGGTATGACCCCGAAAAGCTGCGGCAAGCCAAGATTTTGCACTACCACGACGCGATGTGGATGCCGTTTTGGGACACCTTTTTGGAATGTCTGTCCGACACGCATCCTGAAGTAGCGACCTGGCTGGCGGCGCAGGGGCCGCTGATCAACAGCGCTCCGCCCCAGTGGAAAATGCTAAGTAAAGGGCTGAATCAACTCCGCCAGCAAAAGGCGACAGCATACCAAAAACTCTGTACGGTGATTTAACGGATGAGTGGATTGATACCGTGATTTCATCCGCAGTGTGATTTAATCTCAGTGGATCGAAAAGAACGGGTTGCAGTGCCTTTTGAGGGCATTCATCGACCTATCGCTGACCTTAGACCAACCCAGTTGTGCGAGTTTTTGATCGATCGCTATGACTCAATCTTTACTGCTGACCCCGGCAACCCGCCTGCTGGTGGTGATTGTGAACTATCGAACGCCCGACCTGACGATCGACACGCTGCGATCGCTTGTCCCCGAAATTCAGGCCATGCCCGACACCCGCGTCGTGGTCACCGATAATCTGTCGCCCGATGATTCCGTGGCGAAAATTGGGGGGGCGATCGCCGCTGAGGGCTGGGACGCTTGGTGTACTTTTATGCCACTGCCCGCAAATGGCGGCTTTGCCTATGGCAACAACGCGGCGATTCGGCTGGCGCTGCAATCCGAGCATCCGCCAGACTATGTGCTGCTGCTGAATCCTGACACGATCGTGCGACCAAGGGCGCTGCAAGTGCTGATGCAGTTTATGGACGCACACCCCAAAGTGGGCATTGCGGGCAGCCGGCTAGAAGATCCAGACGGCACACCGCAGCGATCGGCTTTCCGCTTTCACACGCTGCTGAGCGAAATCGACAGCGGGCTGCGGCTGGGTGTCATTAGCAAGCTGCTTGAGCAGTGGATGGTGGCACCCCCCGTGTCAGACGAAACCATACCTACGGATTGGGTCGCCGGAGCCAGCATGATTGTCCGCCGCGAGGTGTTCGATGCCGTCGGGCTGATGGACGAAGAATACTTCATGTATTACGAAGAGATGGACTTTTGCCTACAAGCCCATCGCGCTGGGTGGCCCTGCTGGTATGTGCCAGAGAGCCGCGTCGTGCATTTGGTGGGGCAAAGCTCTGGCGTCACCAACCTGAAGCAAGCGCCCAAACGCCGCCCCCAATACTGGTTCGACTCGCGTCGTCGCTACTTTGTGAAAAACCACGGTTGGCTCTATGCCGCCGCGACCGATGCCGTGTGGGCCAGCACCTTTGCCCTGTGGCGGCTGCGTCGCGTCCTCCAGCAAAAGCCCGATGCCGATCCGCCCAACTTCCTGACCGACTTCATCGCCAACAGCGTGTTTCTGAAAGGCGCAGACATCAAGCCTGCCCGCAGTTCCTGAGCTGGCTTTTATAGAAATCCCAACTGCTAATTCTCTCGTAGGGTGCGATGCTTTCGATCCCCCCCAGCCCCCCTTAAAAAGGGGGGAGCCGAGCCACTCAGTCAAAACCCCTAACCCCTGATCCCTAACCCCTAACTATGGTTGCCCACACAGACCCATCGATGATGTCTGCCGCGTCGGACGAACAGCCGCTATCGCTGTGGCAGCAGATCAAAGAAGACTGGATTGCTCACGGACGCGACTGGACAAAGCCTGGATTTCGCGCGGTGGCGGTACATCGCTTTGGCGTGTGGCGAATGACCGTTGAGCCGAAGCTGCTGCGAGCGCCGTTTAGCGTGGTCTATCGTGCGCTGTTTCGCCATGTCCGCAATGTCTATGGCATCGAGCTGCCGTATACGGTGCAACTGGGGCGGCGCGTAATCATTGAGCATCAGAGTGCGATCGTGATTCACGGGCAAACCGTGATTGGCGACGACAGCGTGATTCGTCAGGGCGTGACGATGGGCAACCGCTATCTCGATCGCCCGACAGAAGCGCCCCGCCTGGGTAAACGGGTAAACGTCGGCGCAGGCGCAAAAATTCTGGGTGGCATCACGCTGGGTGATGATGCCAATGTGGGGGCTAACGCAGTTGTGTTGAAAGACGTGCCCGCTGGTAAGACCGCAGTCGGCATTCCGGCCAAGATTATTGACTAGATTCAGCAACCGATGAATTTGAGCCGTCGATGAATTTGGGCGATCGCAGCGAGGACTCTCTGATAGGCTTGAGGGAATCGTTTTGATGTCTCCGGAGCAGTCTGCTTGTGCAATCTACCCAACCTGAAGAGCCGTCTTCGCTGCTGCCGCTTCAGCGCGTGCTGGGCAGCCTGCGCCATTATCCCTGGCTGACGCTGGGCGGGCTGGCGAGTGCGCTGCTGCTGATTGCGGCCTACGCGGTGACTCCCCAGCTCTTTCGCTGGGCAATCGATCAGGGCGTGGCGCAGCGCAATCTCTCCGTCGTGTTGTATAGCGCGGCTGGGCTGGTGACGGCGGCGATCGCCCGGGGCATTTTCAACTTTGGGCAAAGCTTTTGTGCTGAGGCGCTGTCGCAGGGCGTGGCCTATGACTTGCGGAATCGCATCTTTCGCAAAATTCAGAATCTCAGCTTTAGCTACCATGACCAGTCGCAGACCTCACAACTGCTGACGCGAGTGACCAGCGACATTGAGCAGGTGCGGACGTTTCTCAGCACTAGCCTGATTCAGGTGATCAGCGGCGTGGTGACGCTGGTGGCGATCGCCGCCATCCTGCTGATCATGAACTGGGAGCTGGCGCTGATTACGCTGACGGTGGTGCCTGCAAGTAGCTGGCTAATGGCTCGATTTTTGCAGCAAAACAGCAAGCTATTTCGCCAGGTGCAGGAACAGTTGAGCGATTTGAACGCAGTGCTACAAGAAAACCTGCTCGGTGTGCGCGTGGTCAAGGCATTTGTGCGCGAGTCGGTGGAAACGGAGCGCTATTCCAGCCTGAACCAAGATCTGGTGGGCACCAACCTGAAAACGGTGCGGTCGATTCGCAACACGTTTCCGTTTATTTTCCTGCTGAGCAACCTGGTGACGGTGGCGGTGATTGGCTATGGCGGCGCGGCGGTGATTGGCGACCGCTTTTCGGTGGGCGAACTGGTGGCGTTCAACTCCTATTTACTGCTGATTTTGCAGCCCATCTTGCTGATTGGCTTTGCGGCTCCGGCGATCGCCCAGGCCGCAGCCTCGGCAGAGCGCGTGTATGAAGTGGTGGATGCAGAAGTGGAGATTCGCGATCGCCCCAAAGCAGTGCCGTTTTTCACCTGCGGCGGCCGCATCACGTTCGAGGACGTATCTTTTCGCTATCCAGGGTCTGGGACGCCTGCCCTCAGCGGTGTGTCTTTTGAAACGAAGCCGAACGAGCTAATTGCGATCCTGGGCATGACTGGATCAGGTAAGAGCACGGTGGTGAATCTCATTCCCCGGTTTTACGATGTCACGGCCGGCGCTGTGCGCATTGATGGACGAGATGTACGCGACTTTACGCTACAAAGCTTGCGATCGCGCATTGGCATCGTGTTCCAGGAAACGACGCTATTTTCCGGCACGATCCTGTCTAATATCATCTATGCCAAGCCCAGCGCGACACTAGAAGAGGCGATCGCCGTCGCGAAAACGGCACAAATTCACGACTTTATCGCCAGTTTGCCCGAGGGATACAATACGGTTGTGGGCGAACGTGGTGTGGGGCTGTCGGGCGGGCAAAAGCAGCGATTGGCGATCGCCCGCACGCTGCTAACCGACTACAAAATTCTAATTCTGGACGACAGCACCTCGGCGGTTGACGCCCAGACCAGCGCCCAAATTCAAACGGCCCTCGACAGCCTGATGCGCCGTCGCACCTGCACTTCCTTTGTGGTGGCGCAGCGGATCAGCACCGTCCGCACCGCCGATCGCATCTTAGTGATGAATAAGGGGCGGCTTGTCGCTCAGGGGACGCACGAAGAGCTGATGCAAAACAGTCCGGTCTACAGCGTGATTTTGGAATCTCAAATGAAAAAGTCAGCGGCGATCGCCCCTTCCCGTCGATGAGCGGAACTGACGCCCACCCCAATTCCTCATCAGTCAATTGGGTCCAAACTCGCATCAGCAGGTAAATTAGCGGGTAAATTGATAGGGCAGACCGCTCTCTGGGCCAGAGCGCCAGGGCGAGCGGATAAGACGCGATGGGCAGGCAGCTATGGAACCATTGAACGCAGCACAGCGCCAGGCATATTTTCAGCGGGCGGGCGATCGCGCTGGGGTTCACGCACCGCTGCTGGCTGCGCTCTACGCCATACATCAGGCTCCGCCCCTGAGCGATGGCGAAGTCGGATTAGGGATCTCACCGGCCAATCAGGTGGCGCTAAGGGACGTAGAAACCCTGTGGGGGCAGACCCAAACGGCAGCCAGCACGATTCGCAGCATTACCGATCGACTGACGGCTCAGGGCTGGCAGAGCGCCGACCTCTGGGATGTGGATCGGGGGCGCTATGGCGATCGCTTTTTGACGACGCTAGCAGAGGGTTATTTGCCACCGCCCAATGACACTGGCGCAGCCCGCCTGGAACCCTGTGACGCTACGGCGCTGCTGCGGGTCTACACCAATCTTGTCGAAGCCGCACACCAGGCCGCTGGACTGCCGCCCAATCTCGCGTTTGTAGATGCCGCCCTGCTGCATTTTGTCGAACAACTGCCCGTCGCCTATCGCGGACTCAGCCACGAGCGCCAAGGATTGCTGGAGGCGGTGCGACTGTGGCGCAAGCTGGATAGCCAATCGGCAGCGATTCATTCCATCCTGCCCAATGCCAGTTCGATTGAGCAGAACATAGACGCCCGCCCCCCTGAAGATCGGCTAGACATCGCCCTCCAAGACTTGATTCGACGGCTACCGCTCAACTATGCGGGCTATCCCCATCAGCGGGAGGCTCTGCTGCGGCTGGTGCAGTGCTGGCGGCAGTTGCCTAGCCGATCGGCGGCGATCGCCTCCTTAGAGCAAAAAGCTCCCATTGCTAGCGCTTTAACCCTGCTTGACCCAGCGCTGATGGCGTTTGTGCAGCGGCTCCCGGCGCACTATCTCGGCAAAGGAGACCAGCGCAACGCCCTCACCGAAACTTTTCGCCAATGGCAGCAGCTCGACTCGCGTACGGCGGCTGTGCGCGCCCTGGGCGTAGACCCAGAAGCGCTGGTCAGCGCCAGCCCCGCCGCCCTGGTCGATGCTGCCCGCCAGCTCGATCACCAGCTCATCCGGTTTGTGCAGCGGATTCCCACAATCTATCGAGAAACACAGACGCAGCGAGCGGCGCTGCTGCATTTGGTGCAAACCTGGCGCGGCATGGAAACAGCGGACGCTACAGAACAATCCCTGGTAGAGGATCTCCGCCGCCTGCAAACGGCGCGCAGCGGGTCGCCCGACGCGATGCCCTTGCCCACCGCCGACCCGCTGCCCGTGCTGCAAACCGAGTGGACGCTGGACAACCTGCAACTGCATGGGGCGATCGCCCCCGGTGGCCGGCTGACCTGGGCGGAGGCGACGCAGGGTGGACTCTACTTACCACAGAATTCGGCCGCAATGGTGGCGATCGTGCAGCTTGCAACAATGGCGGAACAGGTGGGAGTGCGGCTAGGGCGATCGCTCCATATCGTGGCGTGGCACTGTTCCCTTGCAGCAGCGGCAGCCCTGCCCAGCCCCCATCCAGAGCGCCACACGCTGGGCGATGCGCTGCTGTTTTATTGCGACGGACTCACCGCTCAGCAAATCTATTGGACGCTAGACCCCTGGTGGGCAGGTGGCTTGGGACGTTTTACCCAGCATCCCGCGCTCGTCTATCTAGACAGCAGCGGCCTGTCTCCCGAACTCGGCACGGGACACCGCGTCCGCTGGGTTCGCTAGCTAAAATCATGATCTCAGAAATCAATCATGATCTCAGAAATCATGATCTCAGGAATCATGATCTCAGATCTGCCAGTCACGCTCCCCAAAACCTCAGCGCTAGGATGCTTTGGTAGACTTGGTGCTGCGCGGGGTAGATTTCGCAGCCGCTTTCTTGGTTGTAGATTTTGCCGTAGACTTGGCAGTCGTTTTCTTGGCCGGCGTCGCTTCTACCGAGCCAGCCGCATCTCCATCCGAGTCAGCAGCCGTTGCGTTCGCCGCCTTTGTGGTTTTCTTAGCAGCCGCAGCCTTGGTGGTCGTGGACTTCGCTGCGGTGGACTTGGTTGTGCCAGGTGAAGCCGCACTCGATTTTGCACTGCTGGATTTTGCACTGCTGGATTTTGCACTGCTGGATTTTGCACGAGTCGTTTTCGTGGTTTTGGCAGCCGTTTTTGTACCTGCCGCCGCAGCCGTTTTGCCGGAGCGGCGAGAGGTTTTCTTGGTGGCAGCTTTTTCAGCCAGCGCCTTCAGCGCCACTTCCATCGTGATGGACTCCGCCTTTTCCCCTTCGGGCAGCGAGGCGTTGAGCTTGCCATGCTTGATGTAGACGCCGTAGGGGCCGTTGTAGAGATTGACGGGTTCGCCGTCTTCAGGATGCGGCCCCAACTCCCGAATAGGAGCCGCCGCCCGCCCGCGTCCGCGACCCGCCTTTGGCTCTGCCAGCAGTTCCAGCGCTCGTCCCAGACTAATCGTCAGCACGTCATCGTCGCCCTTGATCGAGCGATAGTCCTTGCCATTTTTGCCCTGGTCGTGAACCACATAGGGGCCAAACCGACCCAGGTTCGCCTGAATCTTACAGCCCGTTTCGGGGTGCGTTCCCAGGAGCCGGGGCAGTGCCAGCAGGTTCACCGCCTGATCCAGCTTCACGTCTTGGGGTTGCAAGCCTTTGGGCAGCGAGGCGCGCTTGGGCTTGGGGTTTTCGTCCGTCACATCACCCAGTTGCACGTAGGGGCCGTAGGTTCCGAGGAGGACGTAGATGGGTTCACCCGTCTCCGGATGGAAACCCAGTTTTTCGGGCCCTTCCGTCTTTTGGCGCAGTAGCACCTCGACCCGCTCAGCATCCAGATCAGACGGGGTAAAGTCTTGGGGAATCGTCGCCTTGACCGGGCCTTCCTCAGTTTCCGTTTCGATATAGGCTCCGTAGCGACCGATCCGCACCTTGGCATCCAGCCCTTCCAAGTCCACGCTCCGGGCTTCAGCAGGATCAATTTGGCTTTCGCGCTGCTTCACCTGGCCATCTAGCCCGGTTTCGCCCAAATAAAATTTCTGGAGGTAGGGCAGCCAGTCGGCCTCGCCCATCGAGATATCGTCCAGGGTGCGCTCCATGCGGGCGGTAAAGCTGGTGTCTACCAGATCCGGGAAGTGTTTTTCCAGGAGGCTGGTGACGGCAAACGCGGTGAAGGTGGGAATGAGGCTGTTGTTCGCCATTTGGGCATAGCCCCGGTCGATGATCGTGCCGATGATGCTGGCATAAGTGCTGGGGCGACCGATACCTTCGCTTTCCAGCGTCTTCACTAGCGACGCTTCGGTATAGCGGGCGGGCGGCTGAGTTTCGTGGGCGATCGCCTCCAATTCCTGGCAGTTTGGATGGTCGCCTTGCCGCAGTACAGGCAGAATCACTTCCTGATTTTCGATTGCCGCATCGGGATCATCCGACCCTTCCACATAGGCGCGGAAAAAGCCGGGGAAGTCGATGCGCTTGCCCGTGGCGCGAAATCCGGCATCTTCGGCTTGAATCTGCACGGTGATATTGGTTTGGCGCACTTCGGCCATCTGCGTCGCCACGGTGCGCTTCCAGATCAGGTCATAGAGCTGAAACTCGCGGCCGCTGAGTCCCGTTTGCTGGGGCGTGCGAAAGCTGCTGCCTGCCGGACGGATGGCTTCGTGGGCTTCTTGCGCGCCCTTGCTCTTGGTGGAATAGCGGCGCGGCTCAGGGCTGAGATATTCGGTGCCATACATTTCCTGCACACAGCTCCGAGCGGCGGCGATCGCCTGTTGCGACAGGTTCACCGAGTCAGTTCGCATGTAAGTGATGTAGCCCTGTTCATAAAGGCTCTGGGCCACGCGCATGGTGTCGCGGGCCGAGAGGCGCAGCTTGCGGTTCGACTCCTGTTGCAGCGTCGAGGTGGTAAACGGCGGCGAGGGCTTGCGGGTCGAGGCGCGCTCTTCTAGCCCCGTTACTGTCCAGGTTGATTGCTGGAGGCGATCATAGAGCGCCCGCGCTTCCGCTTCGCCCAACAGCAGCACGTCGCGCCCGGCGATAATCTGCCCGGTGGATTCGTCAAAATCTGCGCCTGTGGCGATGCGGCGGCCGCCCAGCGTCACCAGCTTCGAGTCAAAGCTGCTGCCGTCTTTTTCCAGTGTCGCCTTTAGATCCCAATATGCCCCTTTGCGGAAGGCGCGGCGCTGCCGTTCTCGCGTCACCAGCAGCCGCACCGCCACCGACTGCACCCGCCCCGCAGAAAGGCCCCAAGCAATTTTTTTCCACAGCAGCGGCGACAGCGTGTAGCCGACCAGGCGATCGAGAATGCGACGGGTTTCCTGGGCATGGACGAGCTGCTCGTCTACATCGCGACAGTTTTGCAGCGCCTCGCGAATCGCCTCTTCGGTGATTTCGTGAAACACCATGCGCTTGGTCGGCACTTTGGGTTGCAGCAGTTGCAGCAGATGCCAGCTAATGCTTTCCCCTTCGCGGTCTTCGTCCGTTGCCAGAATCAACTCGTCGGCTTGTTTGAGCGCATCTTTCAGCGCTTTCACAATCTTTTTCTTGTCCTGCGGCACGATATAGAGCGGCTCAAAGTCTGCCTCGACGTTGACGCCGATTTTGGCCCAATCTTCCCCTTTGACCGAGGCCGGAATGTCGCTGGCAGACTGGGGCAAATCTCGTACATGCCCCATAGATGCCTCTACCCGATAGCCCGGCGGCAGGTAGTTGCGGATGGTTTTGGCTTTTGTGGGGGATTCGACAATGACGAGAGTTGACATAGAGCTCAGTCGCTAGAAAACAGGACGCAAGACAGAAAACGCGATCGGGAACGTTTCAATCTGGCGGGGGCAAAGACGGGCAAGGCTAAAGATAAGCACAGATCTCCAGGCTGAGACGACAAGGCAAGACGGCTCAATGAATTCGAGCTGTGCGAATTCAACCTGACCTGTTCTCTACTTATAGACCATAGCTCTGAAAAGTAGGGAATCTCAAATTGTAAGGTTTTTGCAAGCAAGCAACTCTTAACGCTTAACGAGACTGTCAGGACTTACTAATCGAAGGACTCAGAAAATCAGATAGATAGATCTGACCTGTAGCGCGTAGCGCACAGATTTGCACGGTATGATCCGTTAGAAATGAGTACAGACCGTTAAGACGCAGTTTGCCCAAATTAGCCTATTCAGAAACTATGTTCTGGAGTCTGGATTCAGGACTTTTGACCAACTGCTGGATTAATCGGACGCCTTGAAGATACTCTGAAACCATTCCGGGGATGTAATTCCAGGATCGACTCAATTCAACTTTGCGCCGTTTACGCTAGACCCTTATGGACTTTTCCACGCTTGTCAGCCAGCTCAATGCCGGAACCGTCTTGCCGGAAGGGATTGTGATTACCACGCTCATGGTGGTGCTGATTGGGGATTTGATTGTGGGGCGATCGTCTGCTCGCTGGACGCCCTACGTGGCGATCGCCCCACAATCAAATCCCCAATCAGCACCACCATGAGCGTGG
>RFIF01000121.1 GCA_003695655.1 Cyanobacteria bacterium J069 | reverse complement strand
CTATACGCCCGTCGAGGTGGCGCAATCCTTTACGATTCCGGGATTTCGCGTCAAGCAAATTGTGCCAGATCTGCTGCCGACTGTGCCCCGCCCCCAGCCGTCCGGCAAGCGCGATCGCTCCCAACCTGTCTCTGCCGAGCCGCTGCTTGTAGATGATGCACTAAATCAGTCGCCTTGGGACAACAAGATAGAACTGCCTGATTCTGCACCGCAGCAGGAGCCACCACCCGCATCCCTGTCAGACTTGTCGATTGAGGTCAATCTCGCCGAGGCATCGGCGGCGGAACAAACGACCGTTGCTGCTGGGGTTGAAGCAATCGCTGAGGATATTCGCTCTGAGGATATTCGCTCTGAGGATACTAATCAGGGGCTTGATGCGATTGCTGCTGAAGGACTGGGAGTCGCTTCTGAGAGACTAGAAGGCGACGACAACGCCTGGAACGTCTTTAGCCTGGAGGAAGCCGAGCTAAGCCTATCAGAGGCGGCACCGCCAGACTCGGAGGATGTAGAAGCGCTGGTTACAGAAGCGCTAGAAGCCGTGGCAGCTGAATGGTCGGACGCGGATTTGCCTGGGTTGCCTGATTTGCCGGATGCAGAATTATCCCCAGAGCGTCTTGAAAGTGCGACTGAGCTGCCAGTTGAAGCTGAGCCGCCAGTTGAAGCTGAGTCAGTTGCCAATGGCGATCGCCTCTCCGAAGCGACAGATCCGGGGCATTCTGAAAAGCCTTCCGGGGAGTCATCCAATTCGACTGAGACGGAGATGTCAGACCAGCCACCGATTGAGGAGCAATGAATGGCTGGAGAAACAAAAAAAAGCAGAGATGAGGCCGAATCGTCTGCAATTTTCCCAGAGTGCAATAAACCCAGGGCCCGTCATCTATTCATCCCAGAATGCTTGAGAAATCAGCACGATCGTGCTCGCCCCAGCAAGTTAGGCTCAGGGCTGAAACCCCTAATATCGGTTTTAGATTTTAGATTGGCGATTTTAGATGGCCAATCCAGGGTTTCGCCGGGCTTTCAGCCATTTTATATGTAGCGTTGTTTGGGAGATTTGATACAAGCCATCTGATGTTTTGCCGACAATTGATCACATGATCACAGCGCTGGCAACTTAAGGCGTACTTTGGAGCATTTGAGCCAATCGACCGTGCCTCAAAGCACAACTCAAACAGAGGAGTACGCTATGGTGGAAAAGAGGACTGGTTCATTTCTGAGTTTCATTGCTCAGTCCTGACTCTGCTATTCCACAGCAGCTTGCCTACATTTTTGTCTTACGTCTTCTTTATCTGTTTGTCGGGTTGATTGATTGCTGACCTAGCGCTTGAGGCACTATTGAGATTCTATGACCAGCTCATCTACATCCTCCAACTCATTGCCGAATGACGAAACCATTTGGGAAAGCCTGAAGCAGGCGATCGCCTCTAGCTCTGGGTTCCAGCGCTGGCAGATCGAGCGCGGCGGTGATGAACCTCAGAGTGACGAATATCCCGGTGACGGACATATCAGCACATTGCCGCTCGATCAGCGAGTGCGCCGATATCTGCGCGAGACGCTGGAAACCCTTGCCTATTAGGGACTGAGCTTGGCGGGGATGAGCAGATCCCATGAGGCTAAAACTAAAGCTAAAACTTGAAGCTAAAACCTGAAACTAAAATCTGGAGCCAAAACCTAAAAAGCGCCAGATACCAGACTCGGTAATTGGCGCTTGCTGCATTTGTAGCAGTAGTTTATGTTTAAGGTCTTTATTAGGCTGACCTCATTTGATCATGTATTGATCGTGCCAGGAAGATTGAGCGATCCCCCGGTTTTTAATCATTTCTTTGGAATTTGTGTTCTTTTGTACCAAATGAGGGGCTAAAGAGCACCCAGTTAGGGCGATCGCCCGCTTACCCCTTGCGAGCGGCTTTCTGCTCCAGCCGAAAAAAACAGACCATCAGCGCCACTAACCCAAGCTGGAGCGCCAGGTTAGGCAGCGTTGCACTCTCGCCTCGTCCGGCGGCAAGCTGGGTCGCAAAGATAAATGCACCAATCAGCCCAGAAGCCCCAAAAACCGCATACACAAACTGCCGTAGCCCCCGGTACGGCGCTTTAGACTCGGCAACTAGCCGAGCATAGGCTTCGGGATCACGCTCTTTCAGCCGATTCCCCCGCTCCCTTAATCGATCTGCCATGACGACTCTCCAAGAGACTTGAGCATTAGGCAGGCATGAGGTAAATAAGGCGCTGCTCTGCTGCCTATCCCTCTACCATGGTCGCTACCATAGCCCTCGTTTGCCGCTGGGGTGAACTGTGGCCCAGTTGGTGCGGGCTAGCGCAAGCTGCTCATCGCTAATCTTGGCCCCGGTTAAGTCTGCACCACAAAGATTTGCGCCCCGTAAGTTGGCATTACTCAAGTAGGCATAGCTCAAATCAGCACCCCGCAGGTCAGCGCCCTGCAAATCAGCATGGCTGAGGTAGGCGCGGGCCAGATTCGCATTCTTCAGCACCGCTTGATTCAGGCTGGCTCGCCCAAAATCGGCATTAAACAGGTTGGCTCCCTGAAGATTAGACTTATGCAGCTTTGACTGATGAAAATTTGCCCCAGTCAGCGCCACCTTAGATAAATTCAACAAGCTGAGGTCGCGAGAGGTAAAATCGCGTTTGCCCTTGGCGTAGTCATTTAGCAACTCATCAGCCCGCAGTTTTGGCATCAGCGCGGGATGCCCGCCAGAATTGCTGCTACTGCTGGTGCCGCTTGTGTGGCTACCGTTGCCGCCAGATGACCCGCGCCCCCGCTCAATCGTCGTCACTGAGATCGGCTTCGGAGCGACTGTGCGGCGCTGGCCAGAGCTATAGGGCGAACCTCCAGAGTCTGTGCCAGACTTTGCCTGGCGCGCCCGGATTGCCGCTGCCATCCGAGCCGACGGAGAAGAGGGAAACAAGCTGCCGCTGAGGTCGCCAGAAGGCGTGTTGTGGGGAGAAACATCAGGCTGACGCGAGGAGGGGCGGACTGGCTTCACCATGCTCTGGGCGAGGCTGTCGAGATAGGGTTCCAGGTCTAAAGCCCGCAGCACTTCGCCAGCGTTCTGATAGCGGTGGCGAACGGAAACCTCCAGCATCTTTTCGAGTACGCCTGCAAAGTGTTCACTGATGTGAACCTGCTCTCGCCAGAGCACTTCGCCCGTCGTCGGATCATAGTCCATGTCTTTAGGCGCTTTTCCCGTCAGCAGATAAATGCAGGTCACGCCTAGCGCATAGATATCGCTGGCATAGACTGGGCGCATCGCCATCTGCTCTGGAGGGGCATAGCCAGGGGTGCCAATGGCGTAAGCGGTCAGGGCGGTCTGCTCTGTTGCGCCCGCCCGCACTGGGTTCACCTGATCCTTCACCGCGCCAAAGTCGATCAGCACCAGCTTCTTGTCTTGGGTGCGGCGAATCAGGTTGGCAGGCTTGATATCGCGATGAATCACCTGTTGGGAATGAACGTACTGCAACATCGGCAGCACTTCGCTCAGAAATTGCTTGACGCCAGCTTCGCTAAATGGGCCAGAATGCTTGACTTCCTGTTGGAGGGTTGAGCCGCTGATATATTCCTGAATGAGATAGAACTCTTGGTTGGCTTCAAAGTAGTCGAGCAGTCGAGGAACCTGGGGATGGTTACCAATTTTACCCAGCGTTTTGGCTTCTCGGCGGAATAGCTCCCGTGCCATTTGCAACACATGGGGCGAAGAGGCAACCGGACGGAGCTGCTTGATGACGCAGTGGGGACTGCCGGGCAGCGACTCGTCTTTGGCCAGGAAGGTTGCACCAAAGCCGCCATGCCCCAGCGACTGAACAACTCGGTAGCGATCGCGCAATAGCAGCTTAGAGCCACAGGCCTGACACAATTCAGTGTGGGTCAGATTCTCTGGTTTTGGACAGGCAGGATTTAAGCAGTAGCTCATTCGGCATCACTCGTTAGGTTGACCGCCGGGCGTATATCTCACAATGAGAGCATGCACCTCTTTTACAATTATCGGCCCAAGAGCATGAAGGTAGAGTGCAGTTCTCTCGGGAAATCTCTTGAAGAGTTGCTAAAGTTTACGCCGATCCGCTTAAAGTCCAAGTGAATGCCCATAGATCTACGGCAAAGCCATGTGTCAAATCATCTACGGGATTGACTGGAAAGACTGACGGAACAGCCTGGCACTAAAGTTACCAAAACTGCCGAACCAGCAGGATGCAGTGGGTAGAAGCATTTAGCATCTATAGATTGTTTAACAGATTGTTGATGGATGTGCTAGGGGGTGGGAGCGCGTTCTGAGGCAACCGGACGGTAAAATGTGAGGGCTGAGACAAGGAAGCAAGCGGATTACAGGCTGATTAGGGTCTATTGTCCGAGTGCGAGGGCTTGGCAGATTTGATTTCGACCACTAAATTTCGACCACTAAATTTCGACCACTGAATTTTTGACCACCTTGATACTTTGGGGCATAGAGGACAGTACAGGCGATGCGAATTTCTCTGAACTGGTTGCGAGAGCTAGTCGATATAGAGGTATCTCCAGAAGCGTTAGCAGAGATGCTAACGATGGCTGGATTTGAAGTAGAAGATATTGAAGACCGGCGCACCTGGGCAGATGGCGTGGTCGTGGGTCGTGTGCTGGATCGCCAGCCCCATCCCAATGCGGACAAGCTGAGTGTGTGTACGGTCGATATTGGCGCAGCGACGCCATCTACGATTGTTTGCGGGGCGGCAAACGTGCGGGCTGATGTTTATGTCCCAGTGGCGACGCTGGGCACCCATCTGCCGACGATTGACCTGACGATCCGCCCCCGCAAACTGCGGGATGTGCCGTCGGAGGGGATGATTTGCTCCCTTGCAGAGATTGGGCTGGCGAAGGAATCGGACGGGATTTATATTTTTCCGCAGGAATCACTCCAGGTAGGGGCAGATGTACGGCCGCTGCTGGGGCTAGATGATGTGATTTTGGATCTGACCTCGACAGCCAACCGAGCCGACGCGCTGAGCATGGTGGGGATTGCGCGGGAGGTAGCAGCACTGACGGGGGCCAAGCTGAAACTGCCCGAAGTGCCTAAGCTGCCTGTGAAAGCGGCTAGTAAGGAGCTGGCGCTGAGAATTTCGGAACCGACCGCTTGCCCAATTTATATTGGTACGGCTGTCGAGGGTGTGGCGATCGCCCCGTCTCCAGAATGGCTACAACGACGGCTCCAGGCAGCGGGCACCCGCCCGATTAATAACGTGGTGGATGTGACCAACTACGTGCTGTTGGAATGGGGGCAACCGCTGCATGCCTTTGATGGCGATCGCCTCCGTTCTCTGGCGGGTTCTACGGATCTGACGCTGGGCGTGCGCTTTGCCCGCAGTGGTGAAACCCTGACTACGCTAGACAGTCAGTCGCGGACTCTCACGGATCAAACGCTGCTGATCACCGCCAATGACCAGCCTGTGGCGCTGGCGGGGGTGATGGGCGGCGAGAACAGCGAAGTGTATGCCAACACCACAAACCTGGTGCTGGAGGCAGCGGTGTTTGATTCGGTGGCGATTCGGCGGTCGGCGCGATCGCAGGGTCTACGAACCGAAGCCTCCTCTCGCTACGAGCGCGGCGTCAACTCGGCGGAACTGGAATTAGCCTGTCGGCGGGCGCTAGCGCTGCTGGCAGAACTGGCCGGGGGCACGGTAGGCGTGCAGACCGTCGCCGATGCGCGACCGGGTGGCGCGATCGCCACGCGCACAATTGAGCTGCGGCTGGAACGGCTGAATCAGGTGCTGGGGCCAATTGAGCTGGATCAAGAGGCGCGTCCGGGCGAAGGGGAGGTTGGCGACTTGCAGCCTGCCGATGTGGAGCGGGTTTTGACGGCGCTGGGCTGTGAATTAACCTCTGCTGGGACGACGGGTGTGTGGCGGGTCAGCGTGCCGCCCTATCGCTATCGAGATCTGGAGCGCGAAATCGACCTGATCGAAGAAGTGGCACGGGTCTATGGCTACAACAACTTCTGCGATACCCTGCCAGCCAAAACCGAACTGGGCTTTCTGCCGCCGGAGTATGCCCTGACGCGACAAATCCACAACGCCCTGCAAGCTGTGGGGCTGACGGAGGTCATCCACTACTCACTGGTAAAGCCGGAGGCCGACAACCAGATTGCCCTTAGCAACCCGCTGTTTGTAGAATATTCTGCCCTGCGCACTGAGATGCTGACGGCGCTGGTCGATGCCTTTCAATACAACCTGGAGCAGGGCAACGGCGCGCTGAATGCTTACGAAATCGGGCGCGTGTTTTGGCGCGAAGAGGATGGGCTATATGAGGGCGATCGCCTGGCGGGAATTTTGGGCGGCGATGCGACAACTGGGCGCTGGGTGCGTGGCGGCCGCGAGCAGCCGATGACCTGGTTTGAAGCCAAAGGCGCGCTAGAAAGCGTGTTTCGTCAACTGGGCATCGCGGTGGAATTTCAGCCCGATCGGCGCAATGCTCTCCTGCATCCAGGGCGAACAGCATCCCTCTGGCTACGGGGCGAGCGTCTGGGCACCTTCGGGCAACTGCACCCGCAGGAGCGGCAGCGGCGGGGACTGCCCGACGAAGTCTATGCCTTTGAGCTAGATCTGGACTTGCTGCTGGAGCAGCTATCGGCGGAGGAGAACCTAACTCGCACCTTCCAGCCCTACTCCGCCTATCCCGCATCCGACCGCGATTTGGCTTTCTTTGCCCCGGTGCAGTTTTCGGTGTCCGAAATTGAGCGGGCGGTGCGGAAAACGGCGGGCAAGCTGCTCGATTCGGTAGAACTGTTTGATGAATATCGCGGCGAATCGGTGCCCGCAGGCAAGCGCAGTCTGGCATTACGCCTGGTTTACCGAGCGGGCGATCGCACCCTGACCGACGAAGACATCGAACCTGTTCACCAAAAGGTGCGCGAGGCGCTTCAGGAGAAGTTTCAGGTGAGCTTGCGAAGCTAAGGGGAGCAATGGGGTGTTGGAGTGTTGGAGTGACGGAGTGTGGGAGACATGCTGGTTACCCCATCACTCCGTCACCCCATTACCCCGTCACTCAACCGCTTCTAGCCTTTGCAAAGACAATGCTGCTGCGTCTGACACATGCGGGTGGCTGTCGAGCAGCAGATATCGCAGCGCGGCAACGCTCTTGGGGGTCGGCAGGTTGCCCAGGGCTTCGGCGAGGCGCTGGCGCACCAGCCAGTCGGTGGATTGGGCAAATCGCAGAATTGCATCGACCGATTCCAAATCTCGCAGCTCGCCCAGGGCAGCGATCGCCGCCTGGTGCAGCACTACTTCGTCACTGTCCAGCGCTTGCAACAGGGCATGGCGAGCGCGGGGGTCTTTCAAGTTGCCCAGGGACACGGCGGCGCTGAAGCGTACCAGCCAGTCTGTGTCTTCATAAAACGCCCGCATCAGCGGCTCCACACCGCGCACGTCTCCCAGGTAGCCCAGCGCCCCCGCCGCATCGGCCCGGATGCCATAGTCGGGGTCGTTTTCTAAAATCTTCGCCAGGATGGGATAGCATTCCTCGGTCTGCTTAATGCCCAGGGCGAACACTGCCATTGATCGCACTTGCAGGCTTTCATCGTCGAGCACTTTGAGAATCAGCGGCACGGCAGATTCCGGCGGCACATCTCGCAGCATAGCCAGGGCAACCATGCGATCGCCCGATTTGGGGCTATGGAGCTGGGTCTTGATTTGATCCAAGCTGAGTTGGCTCATGGCGATATTTATTACAGATTGTTACGTTTATGATAACGAAGTTTTACTCTTACGGGCGGCCAAACCACACCAGTCCCGCAACCAGCAGGGCGATCGCCCCCAGCGAGAGCCATACAAATGCGTTGTCCTTCGTATTCACCTGGCTCAGGTCAATCGGCTCCGGTTCGGGTTTGGGACGAGGTTTGCGTGGCGTCTTGGGGCGGCTGGGCGCAGCGTAGGCCTTTTGGTTTTCGGCATCGGCCGTCTCCAGCCCGGTCAGGTCAGGAATTTGGGTCAGCCATTCGGGACGGGTGCGCAGGCGCGGTGCCTTGAGAATGGCTTCCAGGCGGCGGCCCTGTTTGCGGGTTTTGCTATCGGGATGGCGCACCAGCTTTTCGCAGAGGGCGATCGCCGCGTCCGATTTCCCCGCCGCCTCATAGGCCGTCACCAGCCAGATTTGCACTTCGCCGCCCAGCTTGCCGCCCCGCTCCACTAGCGCTGCCGCCTTTTCCAGGCATTCCACCGATTCGCGATAGCGTCCGCTTTCAAAATTGAGCTTGCCCTGCTGAAACAGCGCATTCACCCGCTCCAGCACCTCTGGATTTGCCGCCATCCGCCTACCCCATGAAATCGGAAGCCACCAGCATGGAGCCAATGCCCGCGTCCGTAAAGATTTCTAGCAGCAGGGCGTGGGGCAGGCGGCCATCGATAATGTGGGCAGCCTTGACGCCTTGGGCGAGCGATCGCACGCAGCAGTTGACCTTGGGAATCATGCCGCCAGAAACCACGCCCGACTCGATCAGGCGACGGGCTTCCTGGATATCTAGCCTGGGAATCAGCGTTGAAAGATCGTGGTAGTTTTTCAAAATGCCGGGAGTGTCGGTCATCAGAATCAGCTTTTCGGCTCCGAGCGCGGCGGCCAGTTCGCCAGCAGCCGTGTCGGCGTTGATGTTGTAGGCCTGCCCCTGATCGTCGGCGGCAACGCTCGACACAATCGGAATATAGCCTTCGCGAACGAGCGCCTCAATCAGCTTGGTGTCGGTGCTCTGCACTTCGCCCACAAAGCCGATGCCTTCGTCGCCCTGGGGACGCGCCTTGATCAAGTTGGCGTCTTTGCCACATAGCCCCACCGCCAGACCGCCTGCCTGGTTGACCAGCGCCACCAATTCTTTGTTCACCCGGCCCACCAGCACCATTTCCACCACGTCCATCGTGGCAGCATCCGTCACCCGCAGCCCGTTTTTGAACTGCGCCTCAATGCCCAGCTTGTTCAGCCAGGTGTTGATTTCGGGGCCGCCGCCATGCACCACGACAGGACGCAGCCCCACGCACGACAGAAACACAATGTCGCGGATGACGGTTTCCTTAAGGTTGCTGTCTTTCATCGCCGCGCCGCCGTACTTCACCACCACGACGCGCCCCGCAAACTGCTGGATATAGGGGAGCGCTTCGCTGAGCACCCGCACGCGAGTCGCTTCGGCCTTTTCGATGTATTCGCTGGTCAGCATATCTGAATTAGGGGTTAGGGGTTGGGGGTTAGGAGGTCGCAGCAGTGACACCTCTATCCTTTGCGCTCCTAAGTTTTAGGTTGAATGCAGTTTATAGCAGATTGTCCTGTGGAAGTGTAGCAATTCTGATGGTCTGGTTGAGGTGCTAGGGGTCAGGTGCTAGGGGTCAGGGGTCAGGTAAAGTCTCCAGCTCTAACCCCTGACTCCTGATCCCTGCCACGACTACTGGTTAGGATACTGAATGCTATTGGAGTTGAGAGATTGCTGTCGCCATTGCTCGATCCAGAGCTGGGCTTGGGCGTAGGCGGGGGTGCGGGGGGGAATGCCCTTGGCGATCGCGATCGCCCCTTCAACATTCGTTGCGGCAGTTTGCTGGGCGATTTGCAAGACCTGCTCGCTCCAGTTTGCTATCAGGCGATCGGCTTCGGGGCGCTGGGTGCTGCTGGTGGGGATGCGATCGGCGGTTTGGATGGCGGAAATCAGCATGGAGGGCGTGCCTGCGCTGGCGGCGCTCTGGGCTAGCTGAAGTGTGGAGCGGTCTACGGAGGCAAAGTCGCGCGGGTTGCCCTCAGCAGCAGGGTTGGTTTCCGCCGGGGGCGGTATGGTGCGGAGGGTGGACGGCACGCTCCGGGGGAGCGCCACGGGATCGGCGGGACGCGGGGCAAACACAGGCAGCGCTTCGACAGTAGGGGGTGCCTGGAGTGCTGTGAGCTGCTGCTGCCAGGTTTGGATGCGATCGCGCGCATCGGCACTGAGGGCGCGCCCAGAGCCAATCTGGCGGGCGATGCTGATGGCGGCTTGCAGCGAGTCGGCATCGCCAGCACGGGCAATTTCTTCCGCTTGTGACAGGGTGGGACGGTCTTCTCGCAGCTCAATATCGGTGCTCCAGCGGGACACCAGACGACGGGCTTCGCGGCTGCGGGGGTTGCCCGCCGGAATCTGGTTAACTTCGGCGATCGCCGCCCGCAGATCATCGACGGTTCCCAGGTCTGCGTACTGCTGGGCGCGGGTTAGGTGGGCCAGGTCTTGCAGCTCGACGCGCCAATAGCCAATGAGCTGCTGGGCTTTGCCATAGAGCGGGCGATCGCCCCGAATCTGAAGTGCCTGGGCGATCGCTGTTTCAATGTCTGAGGCGCTGCCGTCCCAGGCTTGGGCCCGGGCCTGCGCCAGCGCCGTAAAGTCTTGAATTTCAGCCTGCACTCTGGCGGTTTCGGGAATCTTTTGGACAATCCCCATGGCACCGGCCAGGTCGCGCCGATTCAGGTATTCGTCGGCCAGATTAAGCATGTCTTTGCCGAGGCTGTTGAGCAGGCGCTGGGCAGCGGGATAGGCCGGGCTGGTTTTCTTGATTTCTTGCACCAGGGCGATCGCCGACAGCAGGTTGTTGGCCCCGCCGCGCCGCGCCATCCGGCGGATTTGCGCCAGCTTGCTGCCGTCTTCCCGCGAAGCCGTCACCAAATCCACCATTTCTTGATACTTGGTGGTTTTCCAATATTGGTTGTCGATGTCGAGCAGCTTGACTGCCAGGTCAAACGCTTTGGTCGGATCGTCGTCAAACAGGGCCTCTTCGGCCTGCTTATAGAGTGCGTCGGCGCTTGCCCAAGTCTCGTTCCAGGACTGGATGCGCTGCTCGACCTGGGCAAAGGCGGGCGTGTTCTCAGGAATTCGCTCGGCAATGGCGATCGCCCCCGCCAAATCCCCCTTATGGAAGGCTTTTTCTGCCAGTTGCAAAATGTCGTCTGACCATTGCGCGATGTGGCGATCGGCTTCGGGACGCATGGCGTGGCCAGCGGGCAGCGTGTTCACCAGGGAAATCGCTTCTAGCAGGTCATCGACGGTCTGCTTGTTGGAGGCGAGCTGGGCACAGTAGATGCGTAGCGAAGCCGACGCGGTGGGCCAAAAGATCGAAGGACAGTTGGGCAGGGCGGGCAACTTAAATAGCAGCGCGGCGGCCAGCCCGGCTGCGCCAATGCAACCAGTCGTGGCTACGAGCGCCCAAAGCTGCCAGCTTTTGAAAAAGCGAATCAGAGCATGGGGCGATCGCTCAACATCAGGCGACAGGCGGCGGGATTTGGCTGCGGGTGCCGTTGCTATGCCCGGTTGCTTGGGCGATCGCGGCACGGGCGACACAACGCGGCGCGGCGGCGCGGCGGCAGACGCCCGAGAACTGCTGGTGGGTCGCATTGCCGTAGGGCGATCGCGTCGCGCAACAGGCGGACGATTCCGAGACGCATCGCCCCCTGCGCCGCTCCTGTCTCCCTGTTCGCCCCGTTCCGCAGGTGGGCGATTGGGCAAGCGGCGAACCTTTTCTGATTTCCCTTCTCCGGGTGCCTGTCGGTTTCTTGTCATGCCCTACCTGCTGCTCCTCACCGAATCGACCGCTACCCTGCTAATGCCACCCTGTTCCCGAAAGCCCCACTGAAGAATCGCTCCAGGTTCTCGAAATCTTTCCTACTCGAAATCTTTCCTGGGAACCCTTTCTATAACAATAGCCGCCGCCATTCTAGTCCATATCCAAAAGATAACCGAGTGACCTAACAGCCACTAACCCAGCGGCCTGACAGTCAGCGACCTACTTAACATTTCAGTCACCTAACATTCAGTCACCTAACATTCAGTCACCTAACATTCAGTCACCTAACATTCAGTCACCTAACATTCAGTGACCTAACATTCAGTG
>RFIF01000120.1 GCA_003695655.1 Cyanobacteria bacterium J069 | reverse complement strand
TACATCAGCCCGCCGCACTCCGCATAGGTCGGCAAACCCGCCCGCACTGCCGCCCGCACCGCCGCCCGCGCCGCGCCATTTTCCGCCAGTTCCGCCGCAAATACTTCCGGAAACCCGCCGCCAAAGTACAGCCCGCCCACGCCTTCCGGCAAGCCTGCATCTTGCAGCGGACTCCAAAATATCAGCTCTGCCCCCAGTTGCTCCAGTAAGTCCAAATTGTCTGCATAGTAGAAGCTAAAGGCGCGATCGCACGCTACTGCCAGCCGGGGGCGAATTTTGGGTTTGGGATTTGGGATTTTGGTTGCCATTGGATCAAGCACCACCCATTGAGAAATTGGTGTGGACTCAGCATCCGACTCTTTCATGCTTAACGCTTGATCTTGGGAACCAGATGCCACCCCCTTCAGCAAAGGCCCCAGCCGCTCCCAGTCAAAACTTTCCGCCGCCAACGCCGCCAGCCGATCGCACAACTGCCGTAGCGCCGGCAGCTCATCCGTGGGCACCAGTCCCAAATGGCGATCGGGAATGCTGATCTCGTCCTGACGACGCAGCCTGCCAAGAATAGGCAAGCCCAGCGGCTCCAGCGCTTCCTCCAGCAGCGACAAATGGCGATCGCTCCCTACCCGATTCAACACCACGCCAGCAAATTGCAAACGCGGGTCAAAACTGCGATATCCGTGGGCGATCGCTGCCGCAGAGCGCGACAGGCGGGCACAGTCCAACACCAGCAGCACGGGCAGATCTAGCAATCGCGCTACATGGGCCGTGCTGGCCACATCTTCCGCGCCGCTAGCACCATCAAACAGGCCCATCACCCCTTCCACCAAGGCCCACTCGGCATCCTGGCTTGCCTGGGCAAAGCACTGCTGCACATAGGCTTCAGATGTGAGCAGCGGGTCAAGATTGCGGCAGGCACGACCCGTAACAAACTGGTGAAACATCGGATCAATATAGTCCGGCCCTACCTTAAACGACTGAACGCGATCGCCCTGTTTTCGCAACGCCGCCAGCAGTGCCATCGTCACCGTAGTCTTGCCCACGCCGCTGCGTTCTCCCGCTACCACTAGCGCCATCGTCGTATCCTAAACACATCACAATAGCGTCATTCTAACGGTCAGCATAAGAGTTTTGATGCGTGCTGCTTTGGATCTCTAAACTGGTAATCATCCTATGCGCCCCGCCGAATTTCGAGTGAATAACAGAAGCGATCGCCCCGTGAGATCGTTTCTCCATAGGCAACCGGGCGATTCTCCGTCGTAAAGGCCGTGTGGCGATAGACAATTAGCGGATGCCCCAGCGGCACCTCTAGATAAACACTCTCCTCTGGATCGGCATAGGTGCATTCCAAAACCGCTTCAATTCGCTCAATGCTGATGCCGTGCTGCTCCAACACAGGAAAGGTCATTTGGTGAGTTGAATGATCCGAGAAAAACTCGCCAAATTCTGGCGGCAAGTAAGTTAAGTCCAACGCTCCTGGCGCGCCGTTGATTTCTAACAGCTTTTTTTGCCAAAAGACTTGAGGCGTAGAAAACAAATGCTGGGAGGCTTCTGGCACATCGACCAGGCCTGCTTCCAGCCGTTTTGCCACAAATGAAATGCCCTGCTGCGCCATGTCCGCTTCCAAGAACACCATCGGGCTAGAGAGCGAGTAAGTAACTTTGCGCTGCTCTGTCACAAAGACGCCCTTGCCCTGATGGGAAGCGGCAAGCCCCTGGCTAATCAGATTGGCGATCGCCTGTCGAATCGTCGTCCGACTGGCGCCAAATCGCTCTACCAATTGCGCTTCACTGGGTAGCTGCTCTCCCGGCTGATATTCGCCGCCGATAATTTGGCGACGGAGTTGCTCTGAAATAGAAAGATGCAGTGGCATAGACATGAGGTTGACCGATTACCGATCGTAAATCTCTATGCAACCAGTCTACGGATACCGCCAGGCTATGCAAGAATAAATGTCCACAAAATTAGCAGATTGTAAACATCTCAAGCACTGATCAATCAGGACGAGCTGCAAAAAAATCGGAAATCGTTCTAGAAATAGAATCGTGTTTGTGCTTCGATTTCTTGTGAGCAATCTGTATCTGTCGCAAACCTCCAGCAACTGCCAATCCTGATAGAGCGCTGGTCAAAATACAAAGCCCAATATTACGCACTGCCAGGTTGCGATACTGTTCTCGCAGGGTGATTTCTTGAGGAGTCTCAATGGATGGCAGGGTACCATGACGGGTCACCGCTGTTACGGATATTCCGAATACGATACTAGCCGTCAACAACGCAGGCATCAAAATCGTTTTCACAGGAGATTGGTTCATTTTTAATTTTTTTGGGGCGACGCTTAACAAGCTTTTCTCAGCCGAATGGCTGAACCAAAACGGCATTCTACTGTGAAAATGTAGAATAAACCAATCATATTGTAGGAGGCATCTCAGCATAACGACTGTGGCAGAGAGCAATCCAAATTAATCTTTATAAAAACCCTAGAAGTGTAAAAACTAGATGATTGAATTTCAATCTTCATAAAGTCTTGATTTAACGGTTCCGGTTATATAACGGATGCATCGTGAGATCACTTATCAGGATCTCTAAATTTGATTTCCGGATTGAAAACATCTGAATTGTAAGAATCTAGCAGGGATGATTAGCACAATTCTCATCTTTCAAAAATCACTCAAGCTAATTCAATGCTGCTGAAATAGACAGGACTTACGCAGTTGAAACGAGTTTTATAGATTCTGGATAATTTTTCGCGGACGCGTCCTGCGAAAAATCATCCAACTGCGTAATTCCTAATAGAGATAGGTCTTCTTTTCTGAAAGGGCAAATCTGCTGAAGGAAAGTTGCGAAACGTCTATTGCATTAAAGTTCATCAAATTCAGGTGTTATGAACAAGAAATATGCAATCTTGCTGGTCATCTTTCTAGGGCCGTTGGTGGTGGGTTTGGGCATACCCGGATTCCGGGCTTTTCTGACGGGCTTTATTCACTCAGACCCCTCTAGAACCGCATCTTTTACCCAAGTTTCACTGCCGCAGCGGGTGCAGAGCGGCCAGCTTGAGCGGCTGCGGCAGACTCGCAAGTGTCCTCGATGCAACCTTAGCGGTGTGGATTTGAGCGGGCTGGATCTGAGTCGAGTCGATCTGCGCCAGGCCAACCTGACGGCGGCAAAGTTTCACAAAACGCTGCTGATCAATGCACTGATGAGTGAATCAAACTTGAACAATGCCAGCTTGCAAGCGGCTAACTTGCAGGGGGCGGACTTGCAAGGGGCAACCCTCACACGCACCAACTTTCAGAATGCACAGATGATGCATGTGACAATGGAACGCGCCAACTTGCAGCAGGCGACGCTGAACGGAGCAGAGATGCGGGCAGCCAATTTGACGGATAGCCAGTTAGAACAGGCTGATTTGCGACAGACCAGTCTGTATGGAGCGTTGCTGAGTCGAGCTAATCTGGCGATCGCCAATTTAAGCAGTGCCGACCTGCGCTATGCCAATTTTCTGGATGCCAACCTGCAAGGGGCTGATCTCAGCAATGCCCAGCTTGAGTTTGCCATTATGCCCAACGGCAGCACTTATCAGGGCACAGTGCCGTATTGAGGACGAGTTGGGAATTTTGGATTTTGGATTTTAGGGTGGGAATGGGTGGTATTGGGTTCTTTCTGGATGAGTGTCTATGTTGCTTTCTGTACTGCCGTTTGGCGATCGCCTCCGTTCATTAAACCATCGCAGCGTCCGGGCAATTCTCCAGACTGGGGCGGTTGTGGCAACAGTGCTGCTAACATCACAATTTTGTCAGCAGGGGCAGTTTTCGCTAGTGCCTGCCCATGACATCGAGCTGCAACTGACCGTGACATCTGAGGCACCGGGCGCGTTTGCGATCGCCGGCCGCACTAACCTTCCAGACAATACGCGACTGGCGATCGCCGCCGTTCGTTATCTGGAGCCATCTGGGCCGGTCGCTATCTCGTCCGAGGCAAAACCCAGCTATTCTATCCTGGCGTATCAAACTGCCGTAGTCACAAAGGGTGAATGGCAGACCCAGCTTAAGCTGTGGCAGGTTGCAGAGGACGGCCGCTATCGGGAGCCTTGGCAAATTGAACAGGAAACCCTCAAGCTCAATTTGGAGCCGAGTGAGGACGTGATCTTTTTGGCAACGCTGAATCCAGTCGGCAAGGTTGAGCAACTGCCCGCCCTGGAACAGCAGCTCCGAGCCAAAAAGCTGAAGGTCGGCGGCAAGTATCTCTATACCGCTGCCGATGGTCAGCAATATGTGCAGATTCATCGGGCACAGCCTGTCGCTTTACCCACGGGCAATACGCGCCCAGTCACCACTCGCCCTGAAGACCTCAATGGTGGCTGGGGCGAACGCTATTTGATGCCGGGTGAGCCGCCGAATCCCTATGCACTGGAACAGCCAGCAGCACGTCAGACGGATGCTCCGATGCGTCGCGAAGAATTTTTGCGGTGATCAGGTTTTAGGGGTCAGGGGTCAGGGGTTAAGGGTCAGGTGCTAAGCTACACGCAAGACGGGCTGATCGGGCTGGTCTACCGATTGTTCTGGCGGAAAGCAGCGCAGGCGGGCTGGGTTGACAGCAACCTGGACGGGGGTGCCGGGGGCGATCGCCTGTTGGGCAGGGGTGCGCGCATAGAGCTTTTTGCCGCTGGGCGTGAGCAGCGTGTAGCGATAGTCGCGACCCAAAAACTGGCGATCGCCTACAGTTAAGATTCCTGCCGCATCCGGGAGCAGGCGCAAGTCTTCAGGGCAAATGACCAGATCCGCTGCTGCATCGGCAATCGCATCCGATTTTTGACCCGATTCCGGCACAAAAACGCCAATTTCGGTTTCCCAGGCTTGCCCATTCCACCGGGCAGACAGCACGTTTGCCTGGGTGACAAATTCCGCCACAAAGCGAGAGGCCGGTTCTCGGTACAGATTTTCGGGACTGTCTTGCTGCTCGATGTGGCCCTGGCGCATGACGGCAACTTGGTCGGCGATCGCCATCGCTTCTTCCTGATCATGGGTGACAAAGACTGCCGTCGTGCTCGTGGCTTTCAAAATTTCCCGCACCTCCTGCCGCAGATATAGCCGCACCTGCACATCTAGATTGCTCAGCGGCTCGTCCAACAGCACCAGCGACGGCCGCGGAGCCAGAGCGCGCGCCAGGGCAACCCGCTGCTGCTGCCCACCTGAGAGTTCATGAGGATAGCGGGCTTCGTTGCCGCTGAGGCCGACCAGGGCGATCGCCTCTGCCACCTGGGTTCGCGTGTCACCGCCGCGCCCCAGCCCAAAAGCAATATTCTCTTGCACCGTGAGGTGGGGAAACAGGGCAAAATCCTGGAATACCATGCCCACCGACCGCTGCTCCGGCGGCACCATTACCGACGCACTGGCCACGACGCGATTGGCGATCGCCACTTGCCCTTGTTGGGGCTGCTCAAAGCCCGCAATCAGCCGCAGCAGCGTTGTCTTGCCACAGCCCGACGGCCCCAGCAGCGCCAAAATTTCGCCCGCATCAAGACTCAGGCTGACGCTAGACACGGCAGGCAGGGCGCGATTGGGAAACTGGCGCGTAACTTGCTGCAATTGCAAAACGGGCGAGTGTAAAACGGGCGAGTGTAAAACGGGCGAGGAATTCATACAGTCGGCGTTGAAATGCGTTATTGAGATTTAGAATCAACTAATGCCGTCTCTCTTGTCCTGAACTGGCGGGATATCACTCTGAGAAACGCTTGTCAAATCACTATCATGACATGAGGCTAACTGCAAAATCGAATCCGCGTCCGGTTCGTCCTAACTTGAACTTAAATCGCAGTAAGCCGGGGCTAGACCTGTGGACGCTGCTGGTGGGGGCGATCGCCCTGCTGATTGCTGCGCCCGTGCTGGTCGTGCTGGGCAGCCTGCTGACGCCCGCCTGGGACGTATGGCAACACCTTGCATCCACAGTGCTGGCGCGCTATGTGCTAAATTCGCTGGCGCTGCTGCTGGGGGTGGGCGCGGGTGTCGTGCTCTTGGGCACGGGCACGGCCTGGCTGGTGACGATGACCCAGTTTCCCGGCCGCAGCCTGCTGAGCTGGGCGCTGTTGCTGCCGCTGGCGTTTCCCGCCTATCTCCTGGCTTACGCCTACACCGAACTGCTGGACTACTACGGCCCCGTGCAAACCGGACTGCGATCGCTCTTGGGATTTCAGTCAGCGCAGGACTACTGGTTTCCGCCGATTCGCTCACTGCCGGGGGCGATCGCTCTGCTGGCACTGGTGCTCTATCCCTATGTCTATCTGCTGGCGCGGGTCGCCTTTGGCGAACAGTCGGTCTGCTCGATGGAAGCCAGCCGCAGTTTGGGCTGCAATCCCTGGCAGAGCTTTGGGCGGGTGGCGCTGCCGCTGGCCCGGCCGGCGATCGCCGCTGGCACAGCCCTAGCGCTGATGGAGACGCTGGGCGACTTTGGCACGGTGCAATATTTCGGCGTAGATACCTTCACCACGGGCATCTACCGCACCTGGTTTGGCATGGGCGAACGGGCAGCCGCGTCTCAACTGGCGGCGCTGCTGATGCTGTTTGTGCTGGCGCTGATCTTGCTAGAGCAGTGGTTTCGCCGCCAGGGAAAATACTATCAGCAGCGTGGTAAAGCCCAAAGCCAGAGCCGCTTTCGGCTGGCGGGCTGGCGCAGCGGATTGGCGATCGCCGCTTGCACGTTCCCCATCCTTTTGGGCTTTGCGATTCCGGCGGGGCTGCTGCTGCACATGACCCTGCGAAATTTGGGACAGCTTACTGACCCGCGCCTCTGGGGCTATGCCCGCAACAGTTTTCTGGCGGCGGCGCTGACGGCTGGGCTGGCCGGGGCGATCGCCCTCCTGCTGGCCTACGGCGTGCGGCTGCGGCCCACCCGGCTGATGCACCTGTCGCTGCGCACATCGGCCCTGGGCTATGCGATTCCCGGTTCGGTGATTGCCGTTGGCGTACTGGTGCCGCTGGGTCTGTTCGACAATTCTGTAGATGCCTGGATGCAGCGCACCTTTGGCATTTCCACCGGGCTGCTGCTCAGCGGCACGATCGCCGCGCTGGTGTTTGCCTATCTGGTGCGGTTTCTGGCGGTGGCGCTGAATTCCGTCGAGTCGGGGCTGGGCCGCATCAAACCTAGTTTGGACAATGCCGCGCGATCGCTCGGTGAAAACTCCCTTGGCGTGCTGCGTCGAGTCCATGCGCCGCTGATGGGCAGCAGCCTCCTGAGCGCAACGCTGCTGGTGTTTGTAGACGTGATGAAGGAACTGCCCGCCACGCTAATCGTGCGTCCGTTTAACTTTGACACACTGGCAGTGCGCGTCTATCAGCTCGCGTCCGACGAGCGGCTGGCAGAATCTTCGGCGGCGGCGCTGGCGATCGTGGCCGTCGGCATTGTCCCGGTGGTGCTTCTCAGCCAGCAGATCGCCCAATCAAACCGCGATTAGCCTTGCAGCCCACCCATTTAGCGCAGATTGAAGCCAGACCGAAGCGCCGCTCTCTATCTCACACCCGGATCTATCCGGATCTATTAGGTGCCGTTTCATTGCGCGGGTCTAATAAGGTACTCTGTAACAGAAGTTTTGAGTCAGCGTCAGTGGCCGATCAGTTAGGCCCGTGCTCTCACCCACAGAGTGCTGTTGTCAGAGCTAAGGCAGATACGCACTACGCCGGGGTGGATGGAGCGCTAATGTGAGGGGCGATCGCCAATCAAACTTTCAACCATTTCAGTAAGGCACTTGAGCACTATGGCAGAGCGGAAACGGGCACTAATCACCGGGATCACCGGACAAGACGGGTCGTATCTGAGCGAGTTACTTTTAGAAAAAGGGTACGAAGTGCACGGCATCATCCGTCGTACCTCCACCTTCAACACCGACCGC
>RFIF01000119.1 GCA_003695655.1 Cyanobacteria bacterium J069 | reverse complement strand
TGCACAATCAGCGGAGCGCAGCGGGCCGACGCCAGCAAATCATGAATCCAAATGTAAGACTTTTCGGGCGTCAGACAGCCCACCGTGTCACACAGCAGAAATTGCTCCAGATACGGCGAAAACGTATTAATACACTCCACCAAAAAGTCAAAATCGGCGCGGCTGGCGTCTTCCGCCGCAAAGCTAATCCGCAGCCCTAGCTGGGTGGCATACTCCAGGTGTTGGCGCACCCGGCGGCACATATTCGTGCGCACAAGCTGGATTTGGGCTGGAGTGGGCTTGACACCGCTCGACAGCGCTAGATCACGGAGTTCCGGCTGACCTTCCGAGAGCTGAATCTCCGGATCTCGCAACATCAGCAGCCGATCAGACACCGCATGAAACAGAATGATATGCTGCACCCCCGCGTCCTTGGACTGGAGAATGGCAGACTTACTCATCAGGGTGGATGCGGCCAGTTGGGCCACCAGCCCATCGGCAACCAGCACCTTGACCAACTGCTCCTCGACGGGATGGACAGCCGGCATCAGCGCGATCGAGTGCACACCGGTACTAGCAATCCCATGAGCCAGCTTGCGCTTCGTTTCTTTGTTAAAACAGACACCCACCTGCTGCTCTCCGTCACGGAGCGTTTCATCGGCGATCGTCAGTTGAATGGTCTCCATAGGATTGCAGTCGGACTAGGTCTCAAGAAACTACGGCAACGGCGACAAAGCCCGCACCAGAAGCCCGCATCAGAGATTTATGCGGGTTTATGTACCTCAGAAGATTATCTATTGCTAAGGTTTATTATTGGCGATGAATGTAGCACACCTGATCACCCCCAGAACACCCCGTCAGAAAGTAGTTTATCTACGTAACCCAAACTTATTAAGGCAGATGTGCAAGTTATACCGCATGACCTAGGGCGCGTCATCAATTCACCTCAGCACCCTTGAGGAATCAGCACTATCGCGCCCGCCCAAACAAACCAGACTAGGGGCTGAAACTCCTAAGAAACCTAATATTTCGCCGATAATTGATGACAGCCCCTAGAGCACCGCATCATAAATAAACATACAACCTGGATACCCCAAGCCCTATGTGCCTCTAGATCAGTGCTGTATAATTGGCTCTGAATTGAGGGGGCTGGAAAGCGTATGAAGGCTTTCTCCAGCGCTGCCTATTAGCAACAGCATGATAGATTCCCATTCCGAGTTTCTGTCCATATGTCATGGTGATGAGGTTCCCGATCTCCTCTGTTTACCAGGTCTTCTCAAGGTTTTGGGGCAGGCAGCGGCGACAGACAAGGCAATTCTCCACATTTCTCCTACCGGAATGGAGTGCCGCCAGTCCTATCGGCAGCTTGCTCGGCAGGCGCAGCAGATCGCGGCGGGGCTATGGGCGGCGGGAGCGCGGGCGGGCGATCGCCTGGTGCTCCAAATTTCCGAACCGGATAATTTCCTGGCCGCAATCTGGGCGGGCTGGCTGGGGGAACTGGTGGTCGTGCCGATCGCCGTACCGCCCGCCTATGCCACAACCCAGAGCAAAGCGCTCCAGCTCCGCGCCATTCTGGGACAGCTCGATCAGCCGTGGGTGCTGGTCAGCGGGGCAATTGAGACCGCGCTACGAGAATTTTGCCTGGGCAGCGAGTCTGACATCCAGTACGACGTAAATCGCCTGCTGAACCTGCACACGCTGCCAGCGTCTCAGCCTGACCCGTTTTTTGAAAATCTCCTCGAAAATTCCCCTGAAAGTCTCCTCGAAAATTCCCCTGAAAGTCTCCTCAAAAATTCTCCTGAAAATTCTCCCGAAGCGGCCCTCGCCACCGACCGGCTGGCGCTGATCCTGTTTACCTCCGGCAGCACGGGTCAGCCCAAAGGCGTGATGCTGACGGAGCGCAACCTGCTAGTCAGCGCCTATGGCATGGCCACGGTGAACCGCATTACCCAGCGCAGCCTCAGCCTCAACTGGATGCCGCTGGAGCATGTCGCCAGCCTGGTAATGTTTCACCTGACGCAGGTCTTCGTTGGCTGTTCGCAGCTCCAGGTGAACAACGACTATATTTTGCAAGACCCGCTGCGGTGGCTGGATCTGTGCGATCGCCATCGGGTCACCACCACCTGGGCCCCCAACTTTGCCTATGGGCTAATTTGCGATCGCGCTGAAGAAGTCGCCCAGCAGCGGTGGGACTTGTCCTGCCTGGACTGGATGGGTAACGGCGCAGAAGCCGTCGTCGCCAAAACCACGCGCAGCTTTCTCGCCTTACTTGCGCCCTGCGGCCTGCGGAATGGCGTGGTCAGCCCCGGCTACGGCATGTCGGAAACCACGTCTGGCATCGTCCATTCCCATGAATTTTCTCGCGACACGACGAGCGATGAAGATACCTTCGTAGATGTGGGCCGGCCGATTCCCGGCGTGTCGCTGCGGATTGTGGACGAACAGCAGCAGGTCGTGCCAGCAGGGGCAATCGGCAGTCTGCAAGTGCGGGGGCTGACCATCACCCCCGGCTACTACGGCCGGCCAGACTTAAACGCAGAGGCTTTCACGCCAGACGGTTGGTTGATCACGGGCGATCTGGCCCGCCTGCAACAGGGGCGACTCACCATCACCGGCCGCCAAAAAGACCTGATCATCCTCAATGGCGCAAACCTCTATAGCCATGAGATCGAAGCCATAGTTGAGGAATTGCCCAGCGTGGAAGTGTCTTACACTGCCGCCTGCGCCGTGCGTCGGGATGACGGGACGAGCGATCGCCTCGCCATTTTCCTACATCCCGCCCGCGATCAGGAGCTAGATAATTTAGCCAATTTAAAGGATCTGGTCAAAGCCGTGCGGCGGCAGGTGATGAGTCGGCTGGGCATCAGCCCTGAATATGTGATTCCGGTGCCGCGCGGGGCGATTCCCAAAACCGCCCTCGGCAAAATTCAGCGCAGCGAACTCAGCCGCCGATTTCAAGCGGGGGAATTTGACGATCGCCTCCAGACCATCGCCGACGCATTCCAGCAGTCCCCAGCCGCCGCGCCGCCGCGCAGTCAGCTAGAGCGATCGCTGTTGGAAATTTGGCAGGCAGTGCTGGGGCTGACGGCGATCGCCCCCGACGAGCCGTTTTTTGAATTAGGCGGCAGTTCACTGCAACTGATGCAGGTGCTAAACCAGCTTCACCAGCAGGGCTACACCGTTTCGGCGGTGGACTTGTTTCAACATTCCACCATTGCCAGCCTGGCCCAGTTTTTGGCACAGCCTCCCGCCGCCGCCGTGCAGCCAGGTCAGCGGCGATTCCCACAGGGATCCCTGCGCGAATCGCAGCGTCGCCAGAAAAATTCAGGACAGTCTAACGACATCGCCGTGATTGGTCTGGCCTGCCGCTTTCCTGGGGCCGCCTCGCCTGCGGAATTTTGGCAAAACCTGCAAAACGGCGTCGAGTCGATCACTTTTTTCGACGATGCGGAAATTCTGGCGGCAGGCGTAGACCCGGATTTGGTGCGCCATCCCAACTATGTCAAAGCCAGCCCGATTTTAGAGGATGTAGCGCAGTTTGACGCCGATTTCTTTGGCTACACCCCCCGCGAGGCAGAACTGCTCGATCCGCAGCAGCGGCTGATGCTGGAATGCGCCTGGGAATCGCTGGAAGACGCGGGCTATGACCCGTTTGCCTATGCGGCCGACGGCGGCGCGATTCCCGCAGGGATCACTTCGCGAATCGCCCTCTACGCCGGGGCCTCAATGAACAGCTACTTGCTCAACCATGTCTATCCCAACCGCCATCGGCTGGACGCGAACGACTCGCTGGATGTGGTCACACTCAGCTCAATGGGCGGCTTTCAGATGGCGATCGCCAACGACAAAGACTACCTGACCACCCGCGTTTCCTACAAGCTCAACCTCACGGGCCCCAGCGTCAACGTGCAAACGGCTTGCTCTACCTCGCTGGTAGCAGTACATCTAGCCTGCCAATCGCTGTTGCAGGGCGAGTGCGACCTGGCGCTGGCGGGCGGCGTGTCCGTAGAAACGCCACAGCGAGCGGGACACCTCTATCAAGAAGGCATGATCCTGTCGCCAGACGGCCACTGTCGCGCCTTCGATGCCCAGGCGCGGGGCACAATTTTTGGCAGCGGCGCGGGCGTGGTGGTGCTAAAACGGCTAAGCGAGGCGATCGCCGACGGCGACCAAATTTACGCCGTGGTCAAGGGTTCCGCCATCGGCAACGACGGCAGCCAGAAAGTGGGCTACCTGGCTCCCCGCGCCGCCGGACAGGCCGCCGTAATCAGCCAAGCCTTAGCGGTGGCCGGCGTTGAACCCGACAGCATCACCTATGTCGAAGCACACGGCACGGGCACAGAGCTAGGCGACCCGATCGAAGTCGCCGCGCTGACCCAAGCCTTTCGCAGCGGCACTCATCGCCAGCAGTTTTGCGCCCTCGGCTCTGTCAAAACCAACGTTGGCCACCTGAATGTTGCTTCTGGTATCGTTGGCTTGATCAAAGCCGTCCTCTGTCTGCATCATCGTAAACTGCCGCCCAGCCTGCATTTCGAGACGCCCAACCCGCAAATCGACTTTGCCAACAGCCCGTTTTTCGTCAATTCAACGCTGCGCGACTGGGAAACCGACCGCCTGCCGCGTCGCGCCAGCGTCAACTCCCTCGGCATCGGCGGCACCAACGCCCATGTGGTTTTAGAGGCAGCGCCCCAGCAGCCCCGCCCGCTATCTCCCATTGCCGATCGCCCGCTGCACCTGCTGACGCTTTCCGCCAAAACGCCCGCCGCCCTGCAAGCCCTCGCCCGCCGCTACGTCCAGTTCTGCACCGACCATCCCGACGCGCCCTTCGCCGACGTATGCTTTACGGCCAACTCAGGGCGATCGCCCTTTGCCCATCGACTGGCGATCGCCGCCGCCTCCATCGCCGATGCCCAGGCACAGCTACAAACCTGGCTGAACTCTCCCACCGTTGCCACCGCCGCATCGCGT
>RFIF01000118.1 GCA_003695655.1 Cyanobacteria bacterium J069 | reverse complement strand
TTGATCCCCCCTAACCCCCCCTTAAAAAGGGGGGAACCGAGCCGAACCACTCTGGAAGTCCCTCTTTTTAAGGGGGATTTAGGGGGATCGACTCAAGGCAATCAACGACCTAGAAGGTTTTAAAACACTGCCTAACCCCTAACCCCTGCCCCTGCTCTAAAACTGTCCTATGAAGCTTGCAAACCGTCGGGCTTGGCTGATTGTGTCGCTGGTGCTGGCAGCCTTGGTGCTGCTAAGTGCGATCGCTGCGCCAAGCAGCACCCGTCTGCGCACAGGTTCAACCTACGGACGGGCCCCCGACGGCTACGGTGCGTGGTTTGCCTTCATGGCCGCGCAGGGCACCCCAGTCCAGCGCTGGCAGCGGCCGTTTCAAGATTTGCTGGAGCCGTCTGCTCCCGACCTGCCAGAAGTGACGCCCATTTCCACCCAGCCTCAAAACGCTGACCCAGCTCAAGCAGGCTCCCCGTCAGAACGCCGTCCGCCGGAGCCGATGACGCTGGTGGGCATTTCTCCGTTTATCGAACAACTGCTGCCGCCTGAGGAGGCGTGGCTGCGGCGGGGAAATGTGCTGGTGCTGGTGGGGGTGCGATCGCCCGTCACGGGTGCGCCATTTCGCTCAGTTTTGCCCACACCCCACGGCGAAGTGGTGGTAGAAACGACCCGCCGCCAGCCCATCTCGGAGACAGTCCGACAGCAGTTGGGCGATCGCTTTGGGGCGGTGGCGTGGGAACGATCCGTCGGGCGGGGCAAAATTATCGGCGTCGCTGCGCCCCACCTGGCCGCCAATGCCTATCAAGATCAGCCGGGAAATTTCCAATTTCTGGCCGAGCTGGTGATGGGACCGGGGCATCCGGTCTGGGTGGATGAATATATCCACGGCTATCGCGATCCGGCGGAAACGGCCGCTGGGCGATCGCCTCAGTCCGTCTGGACTTACCTCAGCCGCACGCCCGTTGCGCTCATTGCTCTGCAAAGTTTGGTATTGCTGGGGTTGGCCGTCTGGGCTGCCAATCGTCGCCTGGGCCAACCCCTGCGCGATCAGCCACCCCAGGTCAACAACAGCGAAGCCTACATTCAGGCGTTGGGCACCGTCCTCCGCAAGGCTGAGTGCAGCGACTTTGTGGTGGAGACGGTGAGTAAGGCAGAGCAGCTCAACCTTCAGCGATCGCTCGGACTGGGCACCACGCCGCTGGATCTGCCCACCCTCACCCGCGCCTGGGAACAGCAGACTGGCCGCCCCGCCGCCCAACTCCGCAGCATCCTCAACCCTGGACGGAAGAAGCGGATGGGCGATCGCGACTTGCTCATGTGGCTGCGGCAGTTGCGGGATCTGAGGGAGTAATGGGGTGTGGGAGTGATGGGGTGCGGGAGTGTGGGATTAATGGGACTGGCTGATGATGGGATGATGAAATAAGGTGATGGAAATGGAACCCTTCTCTTCTCTACATTCTTCTTGCCCCGCCACCCCGTCACCCCGTCCTCCGTCACCCCGTCCCCCGAACACCCCAATACTCCTATGCCCTCTTCCTTTCAGCAACTCGCCAAAGCGCTCGATCGCGTCGTCGTTGGGCAGTCTGCCCTGGTGCAGCAACTCCTAGTGGCGCTGCTGTGTGGCGGGCATGTGATTTTGGAAGGGGTGCCGGGTACGGGCAAAACGCTGATTGTGAAAGTGCTGGCGCGGCTGGTGCAGGGCGACTTTCGGCGGATTCAGCTAACGCCAGACATTTTGCCGTCCGATATTTTGGGCACGAATATCTTCGATCTCAACACGCGCAGCTTTAGTTTGAAAAAGGGGCCGATTTTCACCCAGATTTTGCTAGCAGACGAAATCAACCGCACGCCACCCAAGACCCAAGCCGCGCTGCTAGAGGCGATGGAAGAACAGCAGGTGACGCTGGATGGCGAAAGCCTGTCCTTGCCCGACTTATTTTGGGTGATCGCCACGCAGAACCCGCTGGAATTTGAGGGAACCTATCCGCTGCCCGAAGCCCAGCTCGATCGCTTTTTGTTCAAGCTGGTGGTGGACTATCCTGACCCAAAAGCCGAGCGGCAAATGCTGGTCAACGCTCAGGCGGGGCTGCAAAATCGGCGGCTCGACCTGAGCAAAATCCAGCCGTTGATGCCGGTCGAACAAGTTCTACAAGCGCGGCAGCAGGTACGCACCGTGCAGATGACCGATGCGCTGGTGGACTACTTGCTGGCACTGGTGCAGCGCAGTCGCCAGCATCCCGACCTGGCGCTGGGTGCGTCGCCCCGCTCGGCCGTAGCGTGGCTGCAAGCCAGCAAAGCCCAGGCCTGGCTGGATGGGCGCGACTATGTGACCCCGGATGACGTGAAGGCGATCGCCCGTCCGCTGTTGCGCCACCGCTTGATCCTGCGTCCCGAAGCCCAACTCGACGGGCAGCAGGTAGATGACGTGATTACCTCGCTGCTGGGTCAGGTGGCGGTTCCCAGGTGAGGGGGTGACGGGGTGACGGAGTGTTGGAGTTTGCGGTGGCGGGTTGATAAGGACGCATGAAGGAAGGAATAAGAGAGTAGTAAGACTGGGATGGGGTGATGATGGGATGATGGAAGAGGGCAGCAAGCTCAATCATTTACTTCAGCCGTCACTCCAACACTCCGTCACTCCAACACTCCGTCACTCCAACACCCCGTCACTCCACCTCTCCCAAAATGTCCTACTACATCCCGCCCAAATTCCTCGATCGCCTCGCGGTGCACATCACCAAGAATTTCCTGGCGCTGCCGAATGTGAAAGCGCCGTTGATCTTGGGCATTCACGGGCGCAAGGGCGAAGGCAAGACTTTCATGTGCGAGCTAGTGTTTAAGCGCATGGGGCTGGGCGCAGTGTATATGTCGGCGGGCGAGTTGGAAAGTCCCGATGCGGGCGACCCGGCGCGGCTGATTCGGCTGCGCTATCGGGAGGCAGGCGAGTGGAGCCGCACCCACGGACGCATGGCGGTGCTGATGATTAACGATGTGGATGCGGGCATTGGGCGAGTAGATTCCAGCACGCAGTACACCGTGAACACGCAGTTGGTGAATGCCACGCTGATGAACATTGCCGACAATCCGACCAACGTGCAGCTACCAGGCAGCTACGACGCCGAGCCGACACAGCGGATTCCGGTGATTGTGACGGGGAACGATTTCGCCACGCTGTATGCGCCGCTGATCCGCGATGGGCGCATGGAAAAGTTTTTTTGGGACCCGACGCGGGAGGATCGGCTGGGCATCGTAACGGGTATTTTTGAAGCGGATGGTGTGCCCCAGTCGGAAGTTGAGGCGCTGGTCGATCACTTTCCTGATCAGGCGACGGATTTCTTTGGCGCAGTGCGATCGCGCTTATATGACGAACAAATCCGCACCCTGATCCACACCATCGGCATCGACAAGATTTCCCAAAAAGTGGTACACAGCGACGGCAAGCCAGCAGAATTCCAAAAACCCAACTTTAGCCTGCCGCATCTGATTGAAATTGGGACAGAACTCGTACGCGAGCAGGAACGGATTCGCGAACTGCGGCTAGTATCAGAATATAACGAGGTGCTGAAGGGCGATCGCCGCTCTGCCGCCAGTTCAGACGCAAGACCAGACAAATACTTTATGTACTATGGCGATCACCAGGATGCATCTAATAGTGCACCCTCTAAACCCACCAATGGGAACGGGTCATCCTCTCCCCAGCCCGCCTCAGTTTCCACATTCCAGCATGTGAAACCAGAGCTGGCAGACGAGATTCGCGGCATTCTGACGCAGGGGCTGCGGCTTGGTATTGAGCATGTGGATGAGCGTCGCTATCGTATGGGATCTTGGCAGTGCTTTGGCACGTATGACGGACGCGCTGAGGAGGCGATCGCCGCGCTAGATACCTGCATGGCGGAACACTCGACGGACTACGTTCGCATCGTAACGATCGACAAGAACCGCAACCGCATGGGCGATCGCATTGTGCAGCGTCCCTAGGGGTTGGGGGCTAGGGGTTGGGGTTAGGA
>RFIF01000117.1 GCA_003695655.1 Cyanobacteria bacterium J069 | reverse complement strand
CCCTAACCCCCAACCCCTAAATCGTCCCAATGCCGCACTAGTTCTGCGACCGACCAGGCCTGGGCGATCGCCCCTTGCGGATCGTGGGGTGGGTCGCCGTCAAAGATTTCGGAAATAGAGCCGAGGCAGGCCTGGTTGGCAAAGTGGTCGAGCAGGGGCTGCGGGTCCCAGGGCAACGGATCGCCTGGATAGAACCGCTGCCAGGCGCGGATGAAGGGGCCAATTAGCCAACTCCAGACGGTGCCCTGGTGATAGGCGTGGTCACGATGGACGGGGTCGCCGATGTAGCGGCCAACATAGTGGGGGTCGCCAGGGTCGAGCGATCGCAGTCCGTAGGGCGTCAGCAGGCGATCGCGGACGGTCACCAGCGCCTTTTTGCCCTGCAAGTCGGAAAAGCCGCAGTGGGCCAGCGACAGAGCAATCACTGCATTGGGGCGAATCTGCACATTGGGGCTGTCGCTCGGTTCAAGCAGATCGTGAAAATAGCTCTGGCGACCGTTCCAAAACTTTTGCAGCGAGGCTTTTACCTGGTCAGCCTGCTGGGCATAGCGACGGGCGTGGTTGGCGTAGTTGGCCGGTTCGTCGCCGTTGCCGCCTTGGTCAGAGAGCCGGGTGGCCCAGCGCTCTGCCCAGCGCAGCGCAGAATACCACAGGGCGTTGATTTCGATGCACTTGCCCTGGCGCGGCGTGGCGGGTTCGCCGTTGACCACCGCATCCATCCAGGTCAGCGCTACGCCCGGATGCTCCCAGGTCACCAGCCCGTCCATCGCGTCGATGCGAATGTTGTAGGACGTTCCTGTGGCAAAGGATTTGTGGATTTGGCGCACGACCGGATATTGCTGAATCAAAAAGTCCCAGTCTTGGCTGGCTTCCAGGTAAAGTCCCAGAATCTCGACCCACCACAGCGCGGCGTCGATGCTGTTATAGACAGGGTGCGCGCCGCTGTCGGGGAAGGTGTTGGGAATTAGCCCGCCCTGGCAATATTTGCCGAAAGACTCCAGCAGCCCCCGCGCCAGATCAAATCGCTGGGTCTTCAGGCACAGCCCCGGCAGGGCAATCAGCGTGTCGCGGCCCCAGTCGCTAAACCAGTGATAGCCTGCAATTACTGTCGGCCCGCCGATGGAAGCGCGATGGGCAATGAACTGGTCGCTGGCGCGGAGCAGGGCGGCGAGGACTGTGTCGGCGGGGTCAAGATGGGGCGCAGCAAAGGTAACGGCAGGCGATCGCCCCCGGTCAGACGTTTTGAGCATTGGCGCAAAGGTCTGCCGAAGCCGTGCTTGTTCTGTTTGGAGTGCCGTTTCAAAGGTTTCTTGGGTGGGTGGCGCAAAGGGTCGCAGCGGATTAGTGATGCGGACGCGGGCTTCGAGCACCAGGCTTTGGCCCGGATAGAGCAACACCGCCAGATGTCCAGGGCTGTAGAGATCTTCGCGATCGCCCAGGCCCCGCCGCGTTTCCTCCGGATACCAATAATCCCAATACCAAGCGCCGCCGGGATAATAGTCGCCCTGGCTCCAGCTTAGTTGCCAGGATGTGCCCACCCAGTTGTGGCGCGTCGCTTGCAGCGAGACGCGATTTGGCTCCACCAGTTGCGAAAAGCGGAGGTCGGGTTCGGCGTCGGGGCTGGTGTGCTGCTGATGGTGAAAATTGCGATCGCCCACCAGCGGCCGCAAGTTGACCCAGGCCGGCTCTCGCCCAGCATAGCGATAGCGAACATAGACCTGATGCCGCAGTCGAGGCTCCGACTTATCCGCTTCGCCAGGCAATAGCCCATACGTCATCAAAATCTCGCGGGTGAGCGTCCAGCTTGACGTGCCCCAAACCCACGTCGGCACGGGGCCAATCGAGAAAGATTGCAACAGCTTGTAGCCCACCGGAGATACCGCCCGACTGCCCCAGTAGTTGGTTCCCAGGGGATAGCCCTCGCCAGCGATATCCAAATAAGCCTCAATGTGCGATAGCAGCAGCGTCCGCAAACCCGGCGGCGATACCGCTGCAAACAGCCAGCCATGATAGGTGCGGGTGTGGGCGTCGGACACGGTGCCGCTGGCGAAGCTGCCTAGTCCGTTGGTCAAGAGCCATTCGCGAGTGTCTAAAAAGTCCATAGGGGGCGGCATCTGGCAAATGCAGAGAACGAGGGGAAAATCTCCGGCGTAAATCGATGCCACAGTTCACGGGTGTGAAACCGCAGCCTGCCTGCTTTGAAAGACCGTCATGCCGGAGGTCAGTTGGGTTGAGGTTGGGGCTAATAGTGGAGCTAATGGACTGTCAGTCTACTATGGGCGGGGCTGATGAAGAATTAAGACTATCTGAGGAAAATGGGCGCAATCTTGAAGTTTTGAGAGGAGGCTCTGAGGACGACCTGAGTCATGGAAAAACTCAAGCCCAAAACTTTACTCAAAATCGTTATGACTATGATATAGTCGTAACAGTTCTCAATCATTAGGAACGGCGGCAAGGGAATGCCTGAGGACGTGCCTAGCATGAATGCCCAGCATAAATGCCCAGCATGAATATCCAGCATGAATGCCCAGCATTGTCGGCCGAATTATCTAACGAAACTATAGACGCACTAGGAAGTTCTAAGGAGCGACACCCATGACCCACCACACCGAATGTCTTCGCGTTGGTCAAACTGCACCTGACTTTACCGCCGAGGCAGTGGTCGATCAAGAGTTTAAGACCATCAAGCTGTCTGACTATCGCGGCAAGTACGTTGTTCTGTTCTTCTATCCTCTAGACTTTACGTTCGTTTGCCCGACGGAAATCACCGCCTTTAGCGATCGCCACGCTGACTTCAAAGCGATCAACACCGAAATTCTAGGTGTATCGGTCGATAGCGTGTTCTCTCACCTCGCCTGGATTCAGTCTGACCGCAAGAGCGGTGGCGTGGGCGACCTCAACTATCCCCTCGTAGCCGACATCAAAAAAGAAGTCAGCGCTGCTTACAACGTGCTAGACCCCGAAGCAGGCGTCGCCCTGCGCGGTCTGTTCATCATCGACAAAGATGGTGTCATCCAGCACGCCACCATCAACAACCTCGCCTTTGGCCGCAACGTGGATGAAACCCTCCGCGTGCTGCAAGCCATCCAGTATGTGCAGTCTCATCCTGATGAAGTCTGCCCCGCCAACTGGAAGCCTGGCGACGCCACGATGAATCCCGACCCCGTGAAGTCGAAGGATTTCTTCGCCGCTGTGTAGTTTCGATCGCCTCATTGAACGTTCAGCCATGGGCGTTCTGTAATTGCTGATTTGGGGGATGCGTTGCGTCCCCCTTTTTTGTTTTCTGCCTTGAGGGGACAAGTCCTCGGCAGCAGCGCAGCGAAATCAGCCCAACCTAAATAAAGAAAATAAAGGGTGAGACGAATCTAGTTCATCTCACCCGATGCTTTGAAATTTGGTTTTTCCAAACGGCTCAGGTCAAGCTGAGAGCCTACAGCTTGCCTGGCTGCCAATGACTATTCCTGTGACAACATGCAGGAAATAAGCAGCCGCCGCAAGCTTCATGCAACACCCTTAAGCTTCGGTTGCTTCAGCCTCAGCCTCATCCATCTCGCTGTCGCGACGCTTTTTGAGGGCGGCAATGCCCATGCCGATAATGCCCGGCAGCAGCGCGGGCGTGGGCACGACCCGGTACGCTACGTCATCGATGCCGATTCTGCCAGAGAGTCGAGAAAAGGTAACAGACTCGATAGTGGGGTCGCCCGCACCCGCAACGAAACTGAAATAGTTACCTGGCCCCGAAAGACCAAGTAAGTCAGAAAGGGTTTGGGAGTAGCTGCCACCGCCAACCAGAGAGAAGACGATGTTCATGCCTGCATTATTGGTCGCGTCTCTCAACAAGAAGCCGAAGGAATCCCAGGTTTTGTAGTCGCTGGTGAATGTAACATTGCTGCCGTTTTGCTTTTTCAAACGCAAGTAGTTGTTGGCTGAAACGCTTGCGGGCAGGATGCGCAGATTGCTACCTGTAGCAGTGGCTCCACCGTAATCTTGATTGAACGTATTGTAGACGCCAGGAGCAGGTGTCTCGAAATCGATCACGCCTGTGGCAGGCAGTCCTTGGCTGAACTGAGGGGCAGTGCTTCGGAAGACGCTTAGCGCTTCGGCGGGCAGAGCAGACAGGACGGAAACCGCAGCGGCGATCGCCGTCAAAGCAAAAGTTGAGGCTAATTTCATAAGTTGAATGAATGATCTATCTGAGTGGTTTGTCGGAACAAGTTTGGCAGTGCACCACTAGGTAGATCGAGGGAGACGGTTTCTGACGAGAACTATTGAGAAACGGTAAGAAAACCGCCTAGCAACTCAGTATTTGTGAAACTCGATGTAGCAACCTACATTCAATCTTGTCTTTAATTGCGAAATACAGCAATGCTGCGGACTTAAATTCACAGAGAACTTACAAGATTTTCACGAAGGAAATGTTCAATAATTTACTAGGACTTACGCAGTTGGATGATTTTTCGCGGGCTGTGCCCGCGAAAAATCATCCAGAATCTACAGAACTCGTTTCAACTGCGTAAGTCCTGTTTACTTTGCAGAATGCGGCTACTCCAGATTTTTTGTCACAGATTTCTGCCAAGATTGCATAAAAAACTAGGGCTTGGCTAGACCTTGAGTAGGTCTGACACAAGCCCTGGAAGTTGAAACAGGTAAGTAGAAGCAGTCTGATCGTCTACTCTTTATGCAGTCACTCAGCGCCATCAGCTCTGAGTTTCCACAGCATATTTACTAAGCTTCGGCTTCCGCCTCGACCTCGTCTAGCGCCCCGTCGCGCCGCTTCTTGAGGGCGGCAATGCCCATGCCGATGATGCCCGGCAGCAGCGCAGGCGTGGGCACGACCCGGTAGGCTACATTGTCGATACTAAGGAAACCATTGGTTCGGGAGAAGGTGACTTGATCAAAGAAGTCATCATTTGAGTCGGATACAAAACTGAAGTAGTTCCCGCTACCTGTGGTTCCTAACAAGTCAGAACGGAGAAATGTTCGAGTATTGGAGCCGCCCAGCAGAAAATTAATCGTGAAATCAGGAGTTTCACCCTCCTCTACGAGAAAGAAGCCAAAAGAATCAGTGATGCTGTTAAGGCTGAAAGTTGCAGTACTTCCAGGTAAGTTTGCCAGACGTAGGAATGGGCTGCCCGGCGCATCCTCGTCCTCGCGGATTCTGAGGTTTGTTCCCGTGACCTCTACTCCTCCATAGTTTTCACTAAACGTCGGGTAAAAACCTGGCGCAGGCCCATCAAAGGTGATGGTTCCGGTGGCGGGCAGGCCGTCCTTGAAGGCAGGCCCAGCGCCACGAGTGACCGAAATGGCTTCAGCGGGAAGCGCAGAGAAGACGGAAACCGCAGCGGCGATCGCCAATAGTCCAGGAAATTGTGTTGCTTTCATGCGTTTGAATTTGATCTATCTAGGTGGTTATTGGGATACTGGCAGAGCACCACTAGGTAGATCGCACGAACTAGATTCGGATGAATCTGGCGTCGTCAACGAACTTAAGTGGTCGCACTTAGTTACATAGATGCGCATCTCGTCGAGCGGGGTCTAAAAACTCACGCTCGCTTAGCCAAATTATCAAGACGGTATCAAGTTTATCCGGAACCCTTTGATGTAGATACAGGCAGTACAGCGCTATATCCAACTGGGGCAGGGTGCAAAACCGAAAGACCAGAAATTCTTGAAAGCCAGGCTTGAAGAGTATTTCAGACTTTCAGGATGACAGCGATTGTGGCAGTGAACGAGCCGCGCGATCGCCATGATGCGGAGTCTACGGATTCACCCTTTACGTATCCGTAAGCCCGGATCGCCTTAAAACCTTACGGGTTAATACGGGACGGATCGTGGGGAAAGCGGCTAGAAGCGATCGCCAATTTTGAATTTTTGATCCGCGAAGTGTTTCCCTAGGGGAATCCCGCCAGGAGTTGCTCAGTGTATCCTAAAGGCGATCGCCGCTAATCTCTAGCAGCAGTGATAAGGTGACGGGGAATCCGGTAACGGAGTGATGGAGTGACGGGGTGATACGGTGACTGAGCTAAGCCTCACAACTCCGACATTCCCATACTCCAACACCCCATGACTCCAACACCCCATGACTCCAACACCCCATCACTCCAACACCCCGTCACTCCAACACCCCCAGGACTTACGCAGTTGAAACGAGTTTTATAGATTCTGGATGATTGTTCGTGGGCTGCGCCCGCGAACAATCATCCAACTGCGTCAGTTCTAACCCCAAAACTCCTACCCCCTAACCAGCGTTGACGCACGACTAGCCCCCATGAAAGGTATGTTGAATCAAAGTCATAAAGGGTTACACATCGCTCTGATCAGTGTGCATGGCTTGATCCGGGGTCAAAACTTAGAACTGGGACGCGATGCCGACACAGGCGGACAGATTAAATATGTAGTAGAACTGGCCCGAGCGCTGGCTCGCCTGCCAGAAATTGCTTCCGTGGATTTATTCACGCGCCTAGTCGCGTCTCCAGATGTAGATGCTGACTACGGTCAGGAAATTGAGCCGCTGGGTGAAAAAGCCCGCATCGTGAGGATTGTTGCCGGGCCGCCCGAAGAATACATTCCCAAAGAAGCGCTGTGGGACCACCTCGACAGCTTTGTGGACAACATGCTGGCCTTTATCCGGACGATGGATCGCGTGCCGGATATTATTCACAGCCACTATGCCGATGCCGGTTATGTGGGCAGCCGGCTGGCTCATTTTTTCAACGTGCCGCTGGTGCACACGGGGCATTCTCTGGGTCGGGTCAAACGCCGCCGCCTGCTGGCCAATGGGCTGTCTTCGCAGGATATCGACAGTCGCTACAACATGCTGCGCCGCATTGAGGCCGAGGAACTGACGCTTGCCAGTGCCGATTTAATTATCACCAGCACCAGCCAAGAAGTAGAGGAGCAGTACGAAATCTACGACTGCTATCAGCCCGATCGCATGTGCGTCATTCCTCCCGGCACCGATCTCACGCTGTTTTATCCGCCACAGGGAGATGAATGGAATACGCCGATCGCCCAGGCCATCAGTCGCTTTCTGAGAGACCCCCAAAAGCCTCTGATCCTTTCCTTGTCGCGCCCCGACGCCCGCAAAAATATCGGTGCGCTGGTCGAGGCCTACGGCAATTCCACCCGGTTGCAAGAACTCGCGAACCTGCTGATCGTGGCGGGCAACCGAAATAGCATTAAAGAGATGGACATCGGCGCGCAGGAAGTCCTCTCCGACTTATTCTTTGCGTTTGATTATTACGATCTCTATGGAAAAGTCGCCTATCCCAAGCGCCACAAAGCCGATGAAGTCCCCTATATCTATCGACTGGCGGCCCTGTCGGGTGGGGTGTTTGTCAATCCGGCCCTGACGGAACCCTTTGGCTTAACGCTGATCGAGGCAGCGGCAAGCGGTTTGCCGATTGTGGCCACGGAGGACGGCGGCCCCCGCGACATCCTCGCCAACTGCAACAATGGCGCGCTGATTGACCCGCTCGACAGCGATACGATCGTGGCGGCCCTGCTCAACTTGCTAGAAAACCCAGAAGAACGACAGCGGGCGATTGAAAACGGCCTGCGGGGTGTGCGCGAGCACTATTCCTGGGAAGCGCACGCTACCAGCTATCTGGAGGTGATTCGGCCGCTGCTCGACAAGACAAAGGCGATCGCCCCCACGCCGCTGCCCCGCCGCTCGATGACTTACAACGATCGCGCCATTTTCACCAGCCTCGATCAAAACCTGCTGGGCAATCCTGGCTATCTGCCGCAATTCATTGAGGTGCTACGCGAAAATCGCAAATCTACTGCCTTTGCCGTGGCTACAGGCCGGACGCTAGAGGCAGCGCTTAAAGTAATGCGCCAATACAGCATTCCTGAACCGGATGTGCTGATTACCAGCGGCGGCACTGTGATCTACTATCGACCCGACTTTACCGAAGACACCTGGTGGCGGCGGCATATTGACCATCGCTGGACGCCTCAGGAAGTCCGGCAGGTGCTGGCAGATTTGCCTGGTCTAGAGTTACAGCCCAAGATGCAGCAGGGGCAATTCAAAATTAGCTACTTCTATCATGCGGACGTGGCCCCCAGCGTCCAGGAAATTAAAAGCCTGCTCTATCACGAAGATTTGGCGGTAAACGTCATCTTCTCGTTTGGGCAATATCTCGACATTCTGCCGATCCGTGCCTCTAAGGGACAGGCGTTGCGGTATGTGGCCGATCGCTGGAACATTCCGCTGGAGCACATTCTGGTAGCGGGCGGCTCAGGTGCAGATGAGGACATGATGCGGGGCAACACGCTGGCAGCGGTGGTCGCCAACCGCCACCATGAGGAGCTGTCGCACCTGATGGATACAGAGCGGATCTATTACGCCAAGCAGGCCCACGCTCTGGGAATTTTGGAGGCGATCGAGCACTTTGATTTCTTTGGCAGCCTGTCGAGTTCGTGACCTGTGGCAGGGGTCAGGGG
>RFIF01000116.1 GCA_003695655.1 Cyanobacteria bacterium J069 | reverse complement strand
TAAGTAGGTGGACATCAATAAACATAAAACCCAAAGACCCTGCGCCGCCCGCTGCGCGGGCGGCGCAAGGTTTGGAATCTAGTTTTTAATTTGGTCTATCTACTTATGAAACTTTAAGGCATGAAACAGCCAACAGGCTATCATCCCAAAAAGCCCCTTTCACGGGCCATTTTGCAAATCGCAACCCGATGATTTGCCTCTTCTGTGTAGATCAGATCGACATCAAGTCGCTGTTTGAGGCGCTTGACATAGTTTTGAGCAGCCCGCCGGGAAACATTCAGCCGACCAGCCAGGGCGTCATCTGATAGGCAATCATTACACAGAAGATTCAGCACCTCTAAATCTTGATTATTTAAGTTAGAGCTTTGACGTAGCTCTCTGGGCAGGCAAAGTTCACCATTTAGCGCACTTTGAGCAAACTTAATGTAAGTAGATCGGCGATCGAGCTTATTGGCAACTGCGAATCCGCCTTTATGACGATCAATATGAGAAATGAGTGGAGTCAACAGTCGATATTCACTGCTGTAAACCAGGACATTCAAATCTGTATGTTGCTCAAAGATATGTCGCAATAAGTTAATGCCCGGCTCAGCCGACTGCTCGCCGCTAAAGGTTCCATAAAGCAAATCAACGACGATTAGATCTGGAGGCTCTAGTGACAGAAACTCTACTGCCTGGGATGGATTATTGGCGATCGCACATCGACAGTTCGGATCAACTTGTTGAAGAAAATCTCGATTTCTCTCAGCAACTTCCTGATGATCTTCAACGATTAGAAAAAAAGGCTGACTGGAAGCCATTTTTGTTACTCAACTACGCCACAGCTCTCGCAATTCTTTTATTCTATAGCGAGAAGCTGTTAGCGTAAACCCTGCTTTAGGCTCCAAAAAAGCTCAACTCGCAATATGCCTTCTGGAGATAAAGTTCTTTGCCAACGTCCATGATCTAGACTGACAGCAATCGTTTCCATTGTTTTCGTACCCGTGCCCTTGGGCAAACAGTCGGCAAGCGAGTCGAGCGTTTTAGATGTGTTTCCTGATACATTCACTCCGTCGTTGGCGATCGCCAGTTTACACTGTTCACCGTGCTGCTCTAAACAAACTTCCACCCAGTTTGCTCGCCCATAAGGCTGTTGAGCATGGCGCATTACATTGTTAATTGCTTCCTTAAAGAAACGAAAGATATCTTCCCGATCATCTATCCAATCAGGATTCAGTTCAGGCTCCTGAAGTGGCTTGATGCGTTGCTTAATTTTTAATCCCAAGTCGCCCCGTTCTTCAAGCTGCTTGAGATGCGTTTGCACCCCCTGTGCCAATCCAGAAACCAACTCTGGTGAAATATCAAGTTGTTTTCGAGCAATGATCTGTAAATCATTGAGCTGATTGCGAATATCCTGACCAATGCGAACCAACTTATCCACGATCGGCTCAGATTTGACGCTGGTTTTCACCACCAGCAACTCTGGATCAATGATCGTTTCTAACTCTTCTACCTGATCCATCACCAGCTTCAGTTCTTGCAGCGGCCCATCGTGAATATCCGTTGCGACCCTGGCCAAAACCTTTCGCGTTCGGGATAATGTGGCGTTGCGCTGGGTCAACTCTTGTCGCTGTTTGGCAGCCTGCTCTCTCGATTTTTTGAGCAGCAGCACTAGCGTCATCGAAATACCCGTCAGCACCCAGGTCAAAATTGGGAGGATGATTGGCAGCACCACGCGCCAAGCAAACCCTGTAGGTAGCAACGCAGCATAGGCCAGCGGAAACCCCAGGACGATCAGCGGGCCACGAGTCAACCACCAAAAGCGCGATTTAGACAACCCAGGACTAAGCAACCACGCCACCAGCATGGAACCTGCCAGCGTCAACCCCAGGCTCCACTCCTGGCTTAGCGGATAGTGGATGCTGTTGCTAAGGACGCTAGCTAGCGCGTTTGCCTGCATCTCAGCCGGACTCAGCGGCTCAGACTTTACAGAAGTCGTCAGTGCAGACCGATTTGGGTCATTGCCAGGAAAATCAATAATAACAATTTTGTTATTGACTTTCTCAACAAGCAAGCGGGAAAAAGTTTCTCTGGAAGCGCGATTGCAGCCTGCAACCTGTTGAACCAGATCAATTATTTTGGTTCCGCAAAACTCCTGTCCTAAGCTTCGAGAAAAGTCTGTCTCCCATATCGAAAAACTGATATATGGGTCTGAATAAAAAGGTGGCGAGTTGTTTGAGCAGGCGTTGCTTAAGGTCAACTTGTTCGCCGCCAAACAGACGGCTGATTGAAAAGTATTATGGAGAGTATTGACAGTGCGGTTTTCCGTGTCGCTAAAAGCATTTTTAATCAACGGTTCTGAGTTGAAACTATTTTCAACCGCATATGGATATCGCACAGGATTAATCGAATAGGCCTTGAGCAGATTGAGCAGAGGGTGCCGGAGGAGACTCTGCTGGCTTGCCCCGAAAGAGATAGATGCAGCAGGCTCATTCCTTTCTACTGGCGTTGAAAATTCTGAAAATCCCTGAATCCTGTTCGGTGGAAAGACAGGATCTAGGGTCTGACTGTTAGTTGGGATGAGTTGGTTATAGACGCGAAAAACGGGACCCGATCGCTTCAGCTCTGGAGGCGAAGACAACACGATACTCTTATTATGATTTGCGATCAGAGAACGAACCGAATCACCAGATAATTCTGACTCAGTGGGAGTCAAAAGCTCTGGAGAATTGACCACCTCTGATGGCAGATTAATCAAAACAACTTGAGCACCTAAATCGATCAGGTTTTTGATCAAGTTTGTGTAATCTTCTAGCTTCCTGAATCGGCTAAAACTTTGAGGATTTCCCCGGATTTCTTTGTTGTCAACGGTGACCAAAAGAATGCGACTGGCTGCTTCAGATTCCAGACTCGTCTGATGGGATTTTGGGATTTTAGAAAGCTGCTCTTTGCGCTGAACCTCAAACTCTTTTAGTGGTGTTTCAACTGAGAGGGAGGGCAGCAGGATGAGGGTATAAAGTAGTCCCCACAGTGCGCCAAGTCCGAGCGATCGCAGCTTCCAGTGTCTATCAAAAGGCATGGCTTCACCGCAGAACGTAAACAATTACGCGATTGCCAGAATACAGCGTCACTTGTCTGCGTCCTTGGGCAAATTGCCACACATTTCCGTCCGGAGTTCGCGCTACCCCATTTTGAATTTGCGCGGTTTGCCCCTGAGATGGCCCGCTACGAAACGTCACCTGGTTGCCGTTAATCGTTAGGCGGATTTGAACCACGCCACCCTGTCCTGGGCCGCTTACAATTTGCCCTCGTCCTTCCAAGGTTTGGGCGATCGCAGGCAGAGTTGTGAGGGGGATAGAAAACAGGCTGATAGAACAGAATATTGGCAAGAGCGCCAAGACTCTGACAGGTGAAAACTTCATAGGTTTTAGAGCGTGCAAACGAAGAACCAACTTCCTGACGCAAGCATCTCAGCCGCCGCTCGCAGAATAGCGAGATCATCTGCTGGGATGCCTGCTGAATAAGAGTTCTGAACTTGACGCGGGATTAGGACTCTGGACTGGGACAAAGCCTGTAGCCGTCAGATTCGACTGTCATCATATCAGTTCTATCTGGACAGAGGGATGCGCAAAAGCGCACATTTTCGACTTGGCAAATGAATGTACGTAAACATGCAGATTTAGTTGTGTTTCTCTGCGGCCAGGTCTACGGGGATCGGTAGCACTTGGAGAGTTGATTTGTAGTTTTATGAGTGTATTGGTTATAGCAGCCTAGTAAGACTGATTGGGTTTTAGAAAGTTCCCTGAGTGCGTTTCACCACTTTTTCGATTGCTCTCTCCGGACTTTCATAAACCGCTTCAGGCTTCCTGATACTAAGTTGGCAAGCGACTTAAGAAACGCTTCCGAAAACGCATCAGAAATAAATCAGAAGCAGTTGCAGTTTTCATAACACCTGTCCATTAGGCTGTGTTGTTTCTATTAGGTTTTCTATAGCCACAACCCTTTGCTTGACTCCAGCCTCCTATCAACCCCCCTTACGTATGAGGTCAATGTGATGACTATTCCTAAGCCTATTCTATCGATCATTCAAGACAAGAATCCTGAGTTTTATCAGTCACTTCAAATTCGGCTTGTGCGGATGCAGCGCTCTGGTGCTTACTCAGCTCAAATGCTCGCCCAGTATGCTGGGCTGCTGTTCCTGCTATCCCAGAATCCTGGCTTAGTCGCTGTGCCAAACCAGGCGATTGATGCGGTGCTGCATTCACACATGGAACAGCCGGAATTTGCGCAAGATATGGCTCGTCTGTTTGGCGATCGCGCTGCGGTAGAGCATGTTCCTGGGGCAGGCAGCAAGGCAGGCTTTGCCGCAACCAAAGCGCTGTTTGAGCAGGAGTTTCAAGTCTCCTATGAAGGCGGTGCAGCGGCTTGCGAACTCTTTATCAAGGGCGATCGCCCGTCCTAGGAGCGATTTGGAGCGGCTGACTATGTGTGCTTGCAGGGTGCAGAGGGTCAGCTTCTCCAGTCGGGATTTGAAGTTTTTGAAAGAATCGCTGAACTAACTCGCTGAACTTTAGGATGCAAAACGAACGAGATTTGCCATAGGTTCTGATCAAGATGAGTAATCCGTTAGAACGTTTAGAGCTATCAATCTGCACAAACCTGCAATCTAGCCTGTGCTTCTATGCGAGCAAGTTTGCGCCCAGGGGTAGTTCTTTCAAAAGAGGCCTGTGGTCTGATTAATACAACCACTCAATCCTGTCGCCCAATACACTAGTCGCCCCATACCACTGCTCGATACCACTGCTCCATAGACAGATCGATAGACGAATCGATATCAATTTTGAGGTAGCCCCACCATGAACCGTAACATCGCTGTGCAACCTGAAGCCCTACAAGGCAAAACCGCGAAACCTCAAAGCACCTGGTTTCCTCCAGTTGATAGCGTTGCTGCTGCCCGCCGAGTGGACCGTCAAGGAATGATAGCTTCACTATTCATCGCTGCGGTCACGACTGCCTTTGCGATCGCCTCTACAAAAAATGCGCTGCCGTCTAATTTTAATCGTGACCTGTTCAATCCGATGCTGTTTGTAGATGCCCTGCTGTATGGAGCGATCGCCTGGGGAATCCATCGTTTGTCGAGAATTGCAGCGATCGCTGGGCTATCGCTTTACTTGTTCAGCCGCATTCTATTGTATGTGTCAGGGATGCCGACAAACTCTGTGGGGATGGCGATCACTACGATCATCAGCATTGCATTCATCAATGCCATCCGAGCCACGTTCGCCTATCATCACTTCCAGCGTCAGCTAGCTAGTAATCTGCCATATGAAAAGCAGGAGTTGCCTGAGCTGAACTGAGTCTTTAGCTTTATCTCTACAGTTCCGCCAGTCCGACAAGCCCCCGACTTTTTCTATTTTTAATCTTTGCAAATTGCCTTCACGCAAGCGATTCGTTCGTTTGTCCAATCTGTCTTGCTTAAAATTCGTCATCAGGAGCCACAACCGTGTCTGTAAAGCCCTCTTACAAATCTAATATTGCCTACGCATCTTTGAGCTTGCTGCGTGCTTACTATTCGCAAATTACTCTGACTGCTGCCGGGACGCGCAAGACGCAAATCAGCTTGCTGGCGAAGGCATTTTTGCAAGAGCACTGCCTGGAAGGACTCGATCCAACCACCTCACACAAGCAGATTCAGCAGCGGTTGATGGCGCTGTGGCAGCAGGGCAGCGAGACAGAACGGGCGATCGCCGAAATTTGTCTGCGCTGCTATATCTCCCATCAGATTGTGCAGGTTTGCATCGAGCTAGCCAGCCGTTTCGGCATGAAGGGCGGATTTCAACTGAGTGACTTGCTGCCGCTAGTGCTGGATGATGCACCGGTCGAGTCCCACTCCTGTGGCCCTGCGGTGTCCCCAGCCTATCCTGCTTTTGCCCGCACAATTTTACACAGCTTTGATCCGGCTCGGAATACCTGCCTGAGCACCTGGACGAAGCGCAAAGTTTTCTATCACCGGGATCTAAACGCCTTTTTGCAGGAATGCGGTATCTATCTGATTAGCGACTGGGCGCTGCTGAACAACGCGACGCCAGGGCAGCTTCGCCGCACGCTGACTACCCGCTACACCCTCACCGACGCCGAAATTCAGCAGGCGTGTCAACTGTTGGAGAGCTATCACGCCGTTTATTCAGCGCAGCTTCGTCAACTCCGAACACAAGGCTATCGCGGCAAGTGTCCCTCACCAACGGCTCAGCAACTGCAACATATTGCCCAGCATTTGCAAAAAACAACAGGGTTACGCTGCTTCCCGCTGCAAATAACGAGTCAACTCAGTGCGTTAGCCCAGAAACTCCGCCAGCGTCAGCCCGCGACGGAGTCGCTGGAAGCGGTCGATGTGCCGACTGCTGCACCAGACGAAGCAGAGCAAGTGCAAACTGCGTTCCTGCACAAATATCGCAAAGAGCTGGTGTCGGGGATGGATCAGGCGATCGCCCAGGTGATGCGCGATCGCCTCCAGGACTTGCAGGCGCGCCGGGGACAGCGCGATCGCCTATTTCTCAAAGCGCTGCATCTGTTTTATGCGCAGGGGTTTTCGATGGGCGAAATTGCGCCGCTGATCGGCATGGGTGGACAGCCGCAGGTCTCCCGTTTGCTCAAGCTGAATGAACTGCGATCGCAGGTTCGTCAGCAGCTTTTGGAACAACTGACGACACAGGTCTATTCCTTGATTCAGGAATACGCCGATGAATCCAATCTGACGGTGCTGAAATCCCAAATTGACAGCGTTTTAGTCGGCGAGATCGAAAACCTGATGACGGCTGATGCAGCAGAAGTGAGCACAGCAGATCGCATCTCTCAGAGCCTTCTGGCGCAGCGGCTCCGCTCTTATTTGGAACAGTCTATGCCGGCTGAGATTGCTGCCTAGATGACCCAAAAAACAAGGCTTTCTGTTCTCGGTAGAGCATCCGAAATTCAGGCTGCTTGCACTTTATCTTGAACATCTTCAACCCTTTAGGAGGCAGCAACATGGCACGGGTAATTGGCACGAATGGTTCAGATCGTATTTTTGGTAGCCGTTTTAATGACAGCCTGATCGGGCTTAACGGCAATGACATCTTGACTGGATCGGTTGGAAACGACGAAATGCTGGGCGGGACTGGGTTTGACAGAGTGGACTATAGCCGCATGGGACGAGCCATGACCCTGCTGCCCGGTGGCTTTGTGAGCAAAAGCGGACTGGGTGTCGATCGCCTCAACAGTGTGGAACAGGTTGTTGGGGCGGCTGGATTCGCGAACACAATTGACGGTGCGAGCGGTAGCACAGCTTCGTTTGATGTAAATTTGGGAGCAAACCGCCTGACGGTCAACAACGTTCCCTTTTTGGGGACATTGACCTTTAGCGTGGTCAACTTTGTGAATGTGCGCGGCACGCAGACATCAGATCGCATCATCGGCAACAACGGCGCAAATTTCCTGGACGGGCAGGGTGGCAACGACGTATTAATTGGTGGCGGCGGCAGCGATCGCCTGGTGGGCGGGAATGGCGTTGATATCCTCAACGGGGCAGGTGCTGGATCGAGGGGATTCCGAGAAGTCGATATTTTAGCGGGTGGCACAAGTCAAGATGGATTCATTTTGGGCGATCGCGCAGGTTCCTATTACCGTGCTGGTGGCTTCACCGATTACGCCCTCATTACAGATTTCACCCAGGGAGATTTGATTCAGCTTGGCGCGGGTGAAGTGTACCAAACTCGACGCGATTCCGCTGGTTTTGATGTGTTTGTCTTGCGCAACGGCGGTGCAGATTTAATTGCTGACGTGCGGACAACCTCGTTCTTGCCACTGCCGGGTGGTGCGTTCCGCCTGGCATCAGGTCAGGTATTTGCAGGCTTCATCGGTGCATGACGACGCTATGCCGATACCTATCATCCCAGCAGGCTTAGCTGAATGCTATCGCTGGGTAATTTTTCCTTCTGCTTAGCATTCCGACTACGGGCGGGCACTTTGCGCGGCGCGATGTCCACATGGGCAACAAACCAGGTGCGGAGTGCCTTCGCCTGTTCTGGTTCCAAAGCTTCCAGGTCCAGCGGCGGCGGGAAGAGTTCTAAATCCTCGGCTTGGGCCCAGGCGATTTCGCTGGCATGTTGGTCTGCGCCGAAGGGCATGAGAGATTGGGGCAGCCGTGCCAAGTAAGGTAGCACGTTATCTTGGTTCAAAAAAAGCTGGCGCTGTCGTTCGAGTTGCTGTACGCGGCGCTGGCGAGCGGCTTTGTAGGAAAGGATAGGCGGCGGGTAGTCTCTTTGGCGCGGCGGCAACCCCAGTTCCGCTGGCGACAGGTGAGCTAGTTCGGGTAGCCATTGTTTAATGAACAGCCCCTCTGGATCGCAGCGATCGATCGCCGTTTGTTCTGGGTTATAGATGCGCGTCCAGGTTTTATCGACACAGTGCGTCACGCCCGCCTGCATCGCCCACTGGTAATGGTCAATCGGACAGTCGCCGTCAATCAGGTGCCGCATAAAGTGCAGCGCTCCGTAGCGCCAGTCCATGCCCAGCAGGTTGCTCAGAAAGCTGGCGTAGATGGCGCGGACGCGAAAATTAAGCTGCTTCCAGCCGCCGGTTTCTTGCAGGCAGCGAGCCGCAGCATCCACGATGGGAAAGCCCGTTTCGCCCTGCTGCCAGGCATCATAGAGCGCTTCGTCAAATTCCCAGCCGTCTTGATCAAAAACCGTGTAGAGCGATCGCACTTCGAGCTGTGGCATGTAGCGAAACCGCTGGGCAAAGCCGCTGCCCCAGCGCAGCCGCGCAATAAACTGCTGCCGACTGCGCTGCACCCGTGCATCCTGGGCATCGTCTAGCTGTGCCTGAGTCGTCTGCACACACTCGCGCACAGAAATCGCGCCAAATTTAATGTATGGACTCAAGCCCGAAGTCGCCTCCGCGCCAGGATAGGACAACTGCCAGTAGTAGCGATCGCTTTTCTTGGTCAAAAATTCCTGGAGCAAGTCTCGTGCAGGAGCCGCGCCACCGGGCGGAATCGGCTTGCCATCTGCGATCAGTCCCAACTCGCCCAGCGTGGGCACAGGGTCGCTGGGGATGTCTTCTGGCACCACAACGCGAGGCGGCGCAGGCGTGATTGGCGCAGCCATGTGGGTATACCACAGCTCTCGATATTTTGGATAAGGAATCAGCTCCGGCGTGGTGGCGGCGGGTTCAAACCAGCGAATTTTCATCTGCTGCTGAGCCAGCACTCGGTTTAGCCGCGCATCGCGCACCCGCCCATAGATCCGCTCAAAGTCGATGTGGGCATAGATGCCGTCTGCCTGGGTAGCGCGAACCAACTGCGGCAGCACCTCGGCAGGGTCGCCATAGCGAATGATTAGCCGTCCGCCGCGATCGCCCAAATCCTGATTCAGCGCGTGCAGGCACTCCAGCATGAACGCAACGCGGGCCACCGCCGTTTCAGGATGATGTAGCAGCGCCCGATCCAGCACAAACACCGGAATTACTGCACCCCGCAGAGCGGCTCGGTGCAGCGGCGCATGATCAGCCACGCGCAAATCTCGACGAAACCAGACAACCGTGCGATTCATGCCCCATCGCCCAGGCAAACTGCTTTACATACTGTAACGTCAGTTGAGAATGATCTCCAAACCAACGCCTGCCACTAGCCTTGATTAGCCTTTGAGATTAGGCGAAAAGCCAGATTTAGCAAGACTTTGGGAAGGCTGAGCAATAGCGATACATTTCTTATCAAATCATTGAGAATCTCTCAGTCAATTCTCAGAGAACTGAGGAACTGGTTACTTAAGATATCGATAAGACCAAAACCGGTAATTCAGTCAGTCGAATCGCTGAGGATTCACATTTGGTCTTATCTGGGGCGACAAAACTCTAGTTTATGCATCTGCATTGACTCAGGAGCAAGTCCAAGCTGGTCATTCGATGATTGATAAAGCTGACTGGGTTCTAGAAGTATTCTGACTGTTTGCTGTTGTGTAGAGCATGTGTAGTGCATTTAGCGATCGCACTTCCATCATATTCTAATCGGGTTTCCGTACGATTTCAGTGCAATTTCAGTGCAATTTCAGTGTCATTCTGTCTTGTGCTAATTAACTCTGTGCTGATCAACTGAGAGTGTTCACTTCTATTCCAACTAACCCCCTATTGCTATTCCTTATCTCACCCAGAAACTCTGGTCAAACCTATGACTCACCTAAAGCATCAACCGTTCCGTCGTCTGCTGTCCAGAGCTTCGCTATTCTCAGTTGGCGTACTGGCTGCGGCGTGTAGTGTAGCGGTCAATGCGCCACTAGTGGGCGTTGCCCAATCTACTGCTTCGATCGCCGCTGCTCAGTTCCCGGTTCCTGTTGTGGATGTGGCCGCCAGACCAGAGCAACCCTTGCAAACGGCCGTGTTTGCAGGCGGCTGCTTTTGGGGAATTGAGGCAGTTTTTGAAAATCTCAAGGGCGTAACGGAAGCGGTGTCTGGCTATTCTGGCGGAAGTGCCGAAACTGCAACCTACGAGCGCACGAATGAGGGCGATACGGGACATGCAGAAGCAGTGTGGGTAACGTATGACCCGTCTCAAATTACCTACGGACAACTGCTGAGGATTTATTTCTCGGTTGCTCATGATCCAACCCAACTCAACCGCCAGGGTGCAGACATTGGAACGCAATATCGCTCGGCTATTTTTTATGCCAATGAAGAGCAGCGGAGCGCCGCCCAGTCCTACATTCAGCAGCTCACTGAAGCTCAAGTGTTCGATCGCCCCATTGTGACCCAGCTAGAGCCGCTGGTCGCGTTCTACGAAGCGGAAGACTATCACCAAGACTACATTGTCCACAACCCGGCCAATCCCTATGTTGTGGTGCATGATCTGCCCAAGTTGGCCCACTTAAGGCAGGAGTTTCCGGAGCTGTATCGAAACTAGCTGAAACCTCCTGGGCGCAGCCTGAGTAATGGCGCATTGCTGTTCTAAACGGGATGAGATTTGGCAGAGTTGAGGTGCTGTGGTTCAGAAGATCTGACGGTTCTCGCATCCGGTAAAATGCTACTGGTGCTGTTGCCGTTTCATGTCTCCTCTTTTTGCCCTTTCATATCTGCTGATCATGCGCCCAGGACGGCAACTCCAGAATGCCCTGCGATGCCTGCGATGGTTGGCGATCGCCTTGCTCTGCCTCGCTCTCACCTACGGCTGTGTCGCCACTCGCCGCCCCGCTGCCCTGCTCACCGACCCATTTTTGCAACTGCCGACGCCGACGAGCGTGCGGGTGGTGTGGTTTACCGAGTTTGAGGGCGGCGAGCATCGAGGGGAATATGGAGATGGGCTGGCGCAGCGGGCGATCGTTATTACCACTCGGCTTTCGCGCACCGGGGAAGACCAGCGATCGAGCGTCGGCAGCCAGACCGAGCCAGGGCAGATCTATCAGCAGCCCACATCCCGCGCCATTTGGCGACATGAAGCCGAAGTGACAGGACTCACGCCGGGTTTGCGGATTCCCTACCGGGTGGTGAGCTTGCGGGCGACGACGCTGTTTACTCAGGCGATCGCCAGTCGTCCTTTTACGCTGGCAGCCGCGCCGCCGCCCAACACGCCGCTGAAAATCTTGCTCACGTCCGACCACCAGAGTATGCCAATGACTGCCGCGAACCTGCAAAAGGTCGTGGAAACAGTGGGTCAAGTGGATGCGGTGTGGCTGGCGGGCGACACGGTGAATATTCCCGATCGCGCTTCGGAATGGTTCGACGACAATCGCGGCGGCGCGTTCTTTCCCTGCCTCCAGGGCCGTGCCAGCTATTCTCTGGAGCGCAACGGCACGACGCGGGTTTACACAGGCGGCGAGATTATTCAACACGCGCCGCTGTATGTGGCGATCGGCAACCACGAAATTATGGGGCGCTACGGTCGCCGCGACAGTTTGAATGGCGAATTTGAAGACGCGATTCCCCGTGAGGTGGCGCTGCGCCTCTACGGCCCCGACGGGTTAAATAACACGTCCTACAGCACCGACACATACGAGGAAATGTTCACCTTGCCCCAGAGTCCCGAAGGCGGCGAAACCTACTACGCTACGACGATTGGCGATGTGCGGCTGGTGTCGCTGTTTGCTACTAACCTGTGGCGATCGCCCAACCTGGAACCCGCCACCAAGGGCCGCTTCCGCGAACCCGAAGCCAAGCTAAACAGCCGCGAGGACTGGGGCTATGGGCAACTCATTTTTGAGCCGATCCGCCGGGGCAGTCCGCAATACAACTGGCTAAAGCAGGAACTCAGCAGCCCCGAGTTTCAGCAGGCCCGCTACAAAATTGTCATGCTCCACCATCCGGCTCATACGCTGGGTGATAACATTGTGCCGCCCTATACTGACCCGATTCGAGTTGTTGAGCGTAATTCCCAGGGCAGTCCCGCTGTCATCCGCTACGACTATCCCAAAGCCGATGACTATTTGCTCAAAGACGTGATGCCGCTGCTGGAGGCGGCACAGGTGCAGATGGTGCTGTATGGTCATTCGCATGTGTGGAACCGCTTTCGCACGCCATCAGGCCTGCATCTGCTAGAAACCTCCAACGTTGGCAACACCTACGGCGCTTATTGGGCCCAGCAGCCCCGCAACCTGCCCGACCTGAACCCGCAGTTTTATGACCTGGAGAACTACGTGACGGTCGGCGATCCCGGCGGGCTGGAGCCGATTTTGCCGACGCTTGCGCCTGTTGCTGGAGACAACGGCCAGCCGCTGCCGTTCCTCTCTAGCAACGACATTACTGCCTTCAGCATCTTTGACACAGGCACAGGCACCATCAGCAGCTACCGCTTTGACACGCGTACCCCGGATGCGCCGGCCATTAAGTTCGATGAGTTTCAGCTCGGCGTGGGTTAGGGGCGATCGCCCTCAAGCTGCCGTTCCCAAGTTTACAAGTCTATCAATCTGATTCTTCTGGCAACTCGCCAAACCGCTGGCGATAGCGTTCCAACTGTTGTTGGGCTTGTCGGGCTGTTTCCTCGGGGGTGAGATGGCGATCGCCCTGCTGGTCATACCAATACAGCGCTTCTCGCTCCACAGCCCCGTCTGGGTAAGGGCTGCGACCAATTCCCAGCCCCACCTCCGGCATCCAGTAAGGCTCCCCGATTTGCAACTGGTAAACGCCGTTCTGCAATCGATACACCTCAAACGGCTGATGCTGGTCGCGTCGCCAATATTGAGGGTTATAGATGATGTAATACAACACGCCTAGCCTGGCATACGTCGCCATCTTCGTGTCATATTCTCCACCCGGCGTCAGCGATACCACCTCCAGCGCCAGGATCGGTGCAACCCCTGCCTCCTCCCACACCACATAACTTTTGCGAGATTCTCCAGCCTTATGACGTTCCACGCCCAAGCTGAGAAACCCGTCTGGTACGATAGGCACAAGGGGAGAAACCCCCGTCGTGTGATAGACCCCCATATCCACTCCAAAAAACCAGTCGTTGCGCTCTGCCCAAATGAATTTGAGCAGGAATAGCAGGATGTTGGGAATGAGATTTTGATCCTCGTTATCCACAGGCGTATCGTCTGAACAGGGCAGCTCAGCGCTTGAAGGTAAGTGGAGCCAGCGGTCAGTCACCATTACAGCAGCTCACAATCATGCAAGGGATGCGTTCATTTTATTGCAGGTGTCAGGGGTTAGGG